>NZ_JAHCZC010000074.1:0-9579 GCF_018501135.1 Campylobacter sp. 2018MI13
AACTAAGAAGTACATCATTGGTAAAATAACTGCGGTGGGATAGCGCTAGGTGCCAGCTTGTCTTGTTTTATCGTCGCAGTGACGGCGTGTGGGATTTACCGCCTCACTATTCGTCGGCAGCGTCAAATGAGTATAAGAGACAGGTATATTAACGAAAAAAAATAAAGGCTTTACAATTTGGAAAAATACATAATCAAAACAGATAAACCTTATGATGAATTAACAAATTATGCAAATAGATATAGAAAAGATATAAATAATTTAGATTTTAAGGTTCTTCATTATGAGACAATAATCACTAAAGATGGAATGTCTCAAACTCTTTTAGAACACGAATTAGAAGTATTTAACGATGATAAATTCTTTAATGACGATATGGAAATTAAACAAATATATGAAATAGAAATAATAGACAATATTGTTCCATTAATTGATTTTAAGATAGGAACAAATAAAAATCTTACTAAGGTAGTAGCAAATTTTAGTGCTATAAATTATGATGATAAAATAGAATTTGCTGAATATATAGAAAATATTAGAGATTTAATTAATAAAAAATTTATAAAAGCAGGTTTATTACTAGGCATTAGAGAATTTACTTTTCAAGAGCAGCTTGTAAAAATGCTAAAGGCATTTGAGAGTAAGCAAATTATGGAAGCTAGTATAGTTTTAGCTAAGGGGATTGAGCCAATTAATGCTATTAATTCAGAAACCAAGCTTTATTATAAAGATAAAAAAGTAGATGAAAATGCTAAAATTGATTATTCTCAGCGTGGTTTTATAAATGCTATTAGTAAAGATGAATTAATAATTGAATTTATTAAACCAATAAAAGCTGTTAATGGTAAGGATTTAAAAGGAAATATCATTAACGCTACTAATTCTAATATTATAAGTGAGCCTGATTTTAAGGTTAGTGAAAATATTAGAATGCTTGAAGATGATTTGAGTATAAAGTATTATGCAAATATAAATGGCTATGTAACTTTTGTTTATAGAGATAAATTGTATGATATAAAAGATAGTGTTAGCGTTCAAGCTGTGGAATTTAAAACAACAGGTTCAATTGATGCAGGTATTAATAAAGATATTACTTTAAATGTTGATGAACAAGATTATTTAAAAGACGCAGTAGGGGCAAATCTTAGTATAGAAGTAAGCACACTTAATGTAAAAGGAAATATCGCTCAAAATTCAGTAGTAAAAGCAAAGATTGCAAATATAGGTGGACAAACTCATTCAAAAAGTAAGATTTATGCGAAAAAAATCAATATAGAAGTGCATAGGGGTTATTGCGAAGGCGAAGATATAGAAGTAAATAGGCTTGAAAATGGCGTTATTGTAGGAAAAAATGTAAGAGTAAAACACGCATTAGGCGGTAAAATCATAGCAAATAAAGTAATGATAGATACGCTTACAACTAATACAACTATAGAAGTTAGTGATATTGCAGTTGTTAAAGAGTGTTTAGGAGAAAATAACAAATTCTTAGTAAGTGCTAGTAAATCTCCAATAATTGTTAAAAGTCTTGAAAAAACTTTAGGTCAATTAGCCGAAGTAAATAAAAATCTATTATCTTTACCAAAAATTATAGATAGTAAAAAATCAATCATAGACGCTAATAAAGATAGTATTATGCAAATTAAACAAAGATTAGCAGAGATGAAGCAAAGTAATATTATTCCACCTACTGCATTTTTGCAAAAAATTAGAGATTATCAAAATGTTGTGCTTGAATATAATGATTTAATTACTAAATTAAAAGATTTTAAAGATAAGCATAAAGATTTAGAAGATGATTTAAAAAGATTGCAAAATAAAGTCTATGAAGCAAAGGTTATAAATACTAAAAGATGGGCTAATTTAAATGAAATTAAATTCAAATTACTTTATCCTGATATTGAGCTAACTTATAATACTAAAGAATATGAAGATTTATATTGTTTAAAATTAGAAAGAGTTATGATAGGTGATGAAGAAAGTGCAAAAATAGTAAAGCTAAAAAGAACAGAAGTTAAAAATTACGAAGATGAATTTATGGAAGAAAAGGAAGATTATTGATAGTTTATTTAGAAGGTGAAGTTATTAAAAAAACTCCTGCGTTTATAATCTTAAAAACTTATGGAGTAGGGTATGGAATAAATCTTAGCTTATTAAGTGCTGCTAGGATTAATAAAGGAGATAAAGTAGCTTTATTAATTACTCAAATTATTAAAGAAGATTCAAATAAATTATATGGCTTTTTAGATGAAAGTGAGCAAATATTATTTGAAGCCTTAATAAAAGTAAATGGCATAGGTGCTACAAGTGCTATGGCACTTCTATCATCAATGGATGTAGCGAGTTTGCAAAGTGCTATTATTAATGAAAACGCAAAAGCTTTATGCAAAGCTCCAGGAATTGGTGCTAAGAGTGCAAGTAGATTAATATTAGAATTAAAAGATAAAATAATCAAATTAGGAATAAGTGCGGAGAATAATTATTATTACGAAGCTAGTGAAGCTTTACTTGCTTTAGGTTTTAAACAAGAAGCTGTGATTAAAGCTTTAAAAGATATAAATGCAAATAGTGTTAGCGAAGTAATAAAACTAGCTCTTAAAAAATTAAGTTAAGGAAAATAAATGAAATACGCAATGGTTTTTGGTGGGAATTCTTACGAGCATGAAATAAGCATAGTAAGTGCTGTAACTGTGGCAAAATTATTAGATGATGTAATTTTTATTTATGTTAGTTTTGATAATGAGTTTTATCTAATAGATAAAAATAATATGAATGCAAATTATTTTGCAAAAGGTGGTTTTAAAAACCTTAAGCCTTTAGTATTAAAACAAGGTGGCTTTTATCTTAAAAAACTTTTAGGCGAAGAAAAAGTAGAATTTGATATAGCTATTAATATAGTTCATGGAAAAGATGGCGAAGATGGGAAATTAGCTTCTATGTTTGATTTTTATAATATAAAATACATAGGCCCTAGAACCGCTGCTTGTGTGCTTAGTTTTGATAAACATTTAACTAAACTTTATGCAAATGAAGTAGGGGTTAAAACAATTGCTTATAAATTATTAGAAAGCAAAAATGATGAGGTTGAATTACCTGTTATTTTAAAACCAGCTAGGCTTGGAAGTAGTATAGGTATAAATATAGTAAAAAATAAAGAAGATTTTGCTTATGCGTATGATAGCTCGTATGAATTTGATGACAAGATTTTAGCAGAGCCTTTTATTGAAAATATTCAAGAAGTAAATCTAGCAGGATTTTTTGATGGCGAAAAAATTGTATTTTCAAAGATTGAAGAGCCTAAGAAAAATGGTCATTTAGATTTTGACCAAAAATATCTAAGCTTTAAACAAGAAAAAATAGAAGAAGTAAAACTTAATGATGAGTTAGTAAATAAATTAAAAGACGCTTTTACTAGACTTTATTTGCCGTTGTTTAAAGGTGCTTTAATTAGATGCGATTTTTTTATTAAAGATAATGAGATTTATCTAAATGAGATTAATCCAAATCCAGGTTCTTATGCTAATTATTTATTTGATGATTTTAAATCTTCTTTAGAAAAATTAGCAAAATCTATTGAAAGTGATTTTAAAATTAAAGAAAATTTCACATTTTTAAATAAAATTGTAAGAGCTAAATAATGAGATTTGTTTTGATATTCTTGCTAAGTATTAATCTATTTGCAGGAGAGTATTTTGTATCAAAAGTAATGGATGGAGATACTATTCAAGTAAGAAAAGGCAAGAAAAAAACAAAAGTTAGATTATATGGCATTGACGCACCTGAAACAAGTCAGAATTTTGGTGCATATTGTACTAGGGTTTTGTCTTCTAAAATAATTGGCAAAAAGGTTGATTTGAAAATCAAAGGCAAAGATAAATATAAAAGAACCATAGCAATTGTATATTTAGATGAGGTAGATATAAATCGCTATGTAGTTCAGCAAGGTTGTGCTTGGGCGTATTCTTATTATACAAATATGTATAAAAGCGATGAGTTAAAAGCAAGACAAGAATTAAAAGGCTTATGGATAGATAAAAACGCTCAAAATCCTTATGAATGGAGAAAAAAGCATAAAAATAGAAGAAGTGAAAGTGAAGAGCTTAAAAAATTATTTCAATGGTTGATAGCATGAAAAAATTGATTATTTTAATAGCTATTATTTTTAGCTCGTGTGCTAGTAAAGATGGAATTAGGCTTCATTATTATGAAGATTGTAATGAATATTATGACGCAGCTGGGGTTTATCATAAAGAATGTCCAAACAATATTATAGATTTTTAATACTGATTTTTTTTAGTATTAATTTATTTGCGGGTGTGCCTAATTTTGCTTATGAAAAAGAATATATTTTAAAAAAAGATGAATTAGAATGGTTTTTCATAAGTCCTAAAGGTGAAGAAAAATGGCAAAAATATGCCTTTAGATGGACGCATTTTGATAATACGAATTTGATTTTGCTAACTAATTTTAAAGATTATAAAAATTATAGAAAACAATATGTATTATCTCTTAGAAGGGGGCTTGATTTTGTTAAAGAACAAATTTTGCCTAATTACAAAAATCCTAGCATTGATAAAGTTACACTTTTTTTAGAATTTAAGGATTTTAAAGATAATAAAGCTAAAATAAAGGTTTTAGTTATTGATAACGATGGAAGAGTAGATATTGAGTTTAATAAGAATTTAAAAGGGAAGTAGTATGGAAAAGATAGATTTTTATATAAATGAATTTATAAAAGAGTTAAAGCATCCTAGTATTTATGAGTATTTAGCCAAGGTAAATCACGGCAAAAGATTACGCTCAAAACTGATTTTAAAAATAGCTGGAGTTAGTGATGAAGCTTATAAATTATGTGCAGTAATTGAGTGTATTCATCTAGCATCACTTATGCACGATGATGTAATAGATGAAGCACTAACTAGAAGAAATGCTCCAAGTATTAATGCAATTTATGGCGATAAAACTGCTATTATGCTAGGCGATATTTTATATTCAATTGCGTTTTATAATTTATGCTCTTTTAAAAGTGAAATAGCAGCCTGTGTTGGTCGTGCAGTTGCCTTACTTAGTAGTGGCGAATTGCTTGATGTAGAGCTTGGAGAAAGCTTTAATGAAGATGAGAGCAAATATTATGAAATGATTTATAAAAAAACTGCTTCATTAATAGAAGCGAGTGCATATGCAGCAGCACTTTTAGCTAATTATCCTAACGCTAATGACTATAAAGAATTTGGTAAAAATCTAGGAATTGCCTTTCAAATAGTTGATGATATTTTAGATATTACTCAAGATGAAGCTACTTTAGGAAAGCCAAATCTAAATGATTATAAAGAAGGCAAAGTTACTCTTCCATACATTATGCTAGATAAAAAATTACAAGGCGATGATAAAGCAAGACTAAGGTCTTATTTTTGTAAGACTTTAAGCAAAGATGAATTATCTTGGATAAAAGAGCAATTTTTAAAATACGATTTAATAAATGCAAGTATAAATGAAGCTAAAAATTACGGAGAACTTGCATTAAAATACGCAAGTAGCGATGAATTAAAAGAAATCGTTAAAAAAATGATTTTTAGGGAGTTTTGATGCATTATTTTAGCGTTAGTTTTACTCATAAAAATACAAGTATTGAAGTAAGAGAAAGACTAGCTTTAAGTGATGAATTTAAGAAAAAAGAAATTTATAAATTAATCTTAGCTAATGATTACATAGAAGAATGCGTGATTTTAAGCACCTGTAATAGAATAGAAATAATGTGTTATATTGAAAACCAAGTGGGTGTTTATGAATACATAATAAAGTGCTTATGTTTAATTTGTAAGATTGATGAGCAACTTATCAAAAATTCTCCTGATATTTACGAAGGCAGTGGGTTTATTCATCATCTTTTTAGTGTTTCAAGCTCACTTGATAGCCTTGTAATAGGGGAGACTCAAATCACAGGTCAATTAAAACAAGCCTTGCAAAGTGCTAATTATTCTCCTAATTTAGAAGTAGCGATTAATTATTCTTTTAAATGTGCTGCAATGGTTAGAAATAAAACCGCTATTTCAAAAAACTCTGTATCAGTAAGCTCTGTTGCAGTAGCAAAAGCAAGAGAGATTTGTGATATTAAAACTAAAAAAATCCTTTTAATAGGAAGTGGTTTGATGATAGAATTAGCTGCAAAACACTTGCTAAATCATACAAAAGGAAATATTGCGATAATTTCAAGAACCAAAGCAAATGCTTTAAAACTAGCAAATGAACTAGATTTAATATGTTTAGATTATGAAGATTTAGTTTCTATTTTAAATTCTTATGAGCTTATATTTTGTGCTACTAGTTCAAATGAACCTATAATTACTAAAGATATTATAAGTCCGGTTGAGTTTAAAAGGTATTTTTTTGATATTGCTGTGCCAAGAGATATTGAGCTTGAAAATAGCGAATTGATAGAAGTTTTTAGCGTTGATAGTCTAAATGAAATAGTTAAGAAAAATATGCAATTTAAAGATGAAGAAGCAAAAATTGCTTTTAGTGTAGTTGCAAAAATGGTTAATGAGTTTTATAAGGATTTAAATGTAATTCAAGTAACTCCTATAATAAAAGCTATGAGAATTAGAGCAGATGAAATTATAAATCAAGAATTAGAAATAGCAATTAAGAAAGGTTATTTAAAAAATAGTGATAATGAAGAAGCATTGAAATTCGCAAAACAAGTTATGAAGTCTTATTTGCACGAACCTACAATAAGACTTAAAAATATTGATGATGAAGGTTTAGAAACGCAAAGTTTAAATTATTTATTTAATGTGAAGGAAAACGAATGAGATTTTCAAAATTATACGCACCAACGACAAAAGAAGCACCAAGAGATGCTATCTTAAAAAGTCATATTTTACTTAGTAGAGCAGCTTATATAGAGCAACTTGGCTCAGGACTTTATAGTTATTTACCATTAGGGCTTGAAGTATTAGAAAATATTAAAAATATTGTAATTAAGCATATGAAAAATGCAGGAGCAAACTATTTAAATCTTAGTTTTGTATGCCCGTTAAATTATTGGGATGAGAGTGGAAGAAGTGCTAAATTTGGTAAAGAATTGTTAAGGTTTAAGGATAGAAAAGAAAATGATTTTATCCTAAGTCCGACAGCAGAAGAAGCAATAGTTGCGCTTGTGCGTGGAAAAATTACAAGCTATAAACAATTGCCTATTAATTTATTTCAAATTCAAACTAAATTCCGTGATGAAGCAAGACCTAGATTTGGACTTTTTAGAGCTCGTGAGTTTATTATGAAAGACGCTTATAGTTTTCATGATTCGCTTGAGTCTTTAGAAGCTGAGTTTTTAAATATGCAAGAAGCGTATTGTAAAATTTTTGATGAATTAGGGTTAAATTATGCGATTGTAGAAGCAGATAGCGGAGCAATTGGTGGAAGTGGTTCAAGAGAATTTATGGTGATTAGTCCTAGTGGAGAAGATGATTTGGCTATTTGTGAATGTGGATATTGTGCTAATATAGAAACAGCAAAAAGAGCTAAAAGAAAATTTATTAAAGAAATAGAAGCTGATTTTGCAAAATTTCACACTCCAAATGTAAAAACCATAGAAGATTTAGCTAAATTCTTTAAATGTAAAGAGCATAATTTCATAAAAGCAGTAGCAAAAAAAGCAATATATGTAGATAAAGAAGAAATCATAGTATATTTTATAAGAGGTTGCGATGAGCTAAATGAAACTAAGGCTTTAAATGCAGCTAATGCACTTGATTTAGTAGATGCAAGTGAAGAAGAATTAATAAAGGCTAATTTAGTTCCAGGATTTATTGGGCTTAAGGATTGTCCTGTTAGATTTTTCATAGATAGCGAGTTAGAAAATGAAAGCGATTTAATTTGTGGGGCAAACGAAAAAGACTATCATTATGTAGGATTTAAGGTAACTAGCTTTTTACAAGAGCGTTTTTATGATTTAAGCTTGGTTAAAGAAAATGATGAATGCCATAAGTGTAATAAAGCTTTAAAAATTACAAAAGGCATTGAAGTAGGGCATATATTTAAATTAGGCGATAAGTATTCAAGTGCTATGAATGCAACTTATCTTGATAATAATGGCAAGGCAAAACCTTTTATAATGGGTTGTTATGGTATAGGAATTAGCAGGCTTTTAGCAGTAATTGCTGAATGCAATAATGATGATTATGGGCTTATTTTTGATAAAAATATTTCAGCATTTACATTACAAATCATAATATCAGATATTAAAAATGAAGAGCAAGTTAAGTTTGCAAATGATATATATGAGTATTGTTTGGCTAATGGTATTAAGGCTTTATTAGATGATAGAAATGAGCGTTTTGGTGTAAAAATGAGTGATTATGAGTTAATAGGCACACCTTATGCTATTGTAGTGGGTAAAAAACTTGATGATAATTTAGTAGAATTTAGAGCTCGTAAAACACTTGAAAAACTAGAATTAAACTCAAACGAAGTTAAAGATAAATTATCAAATCTTTTAAAATAATTTTATTCATTTAAAACTATAAATAATATTTATAAATTATTTATAGTTTTTATAATCTAAATCTACCTTTAGAACTTATTGCTTTATATATATTTTCAATATAACCACAACTATCTATGAAAAACTCTTCACTAACTTCTTTAAAATCATTATTTTCATCAAAGTAATAATACTTCACAAACAATCTTTCAGATTCAAAAACAAATGAAGCTTCATCATAAAAATATTTATCATTTTTTATTACTAGCTCATTATTAAATTTATTTATTTTTGAAGTTTTTAATAATTCTTTGCTAAATTCTTTTATTTCTTTTATTTCATCTATATTTTTATAATTTTGAACTTTTTCTAATTTTTCTACATTTGCATGTCGATTAAAATAATCTTTTATAGCGAGTTTTTGTCGTTCTAGGTATTCAATTCTACACTTATAGCCGAATTTATTATAATCTATTTTATAAGTTTTATCAGTATTAAAATCATAATAGCTCAAATTATTCTCACTTAGGTCTGCTTCAATTCTATATAATTTTGATTTAAGTTCATTAAATTCTTTTAATGGGTCGGTGTTATTACTTATAAAATAAGTTAATGCGAAATAACACAAAGCAAGTATTAAACATAATAAACCTATAACAAATATCAGTATTTTTATTAATTTAACTATTCTAAAAAACATTTAAAATCCTAACGATTATTAATTACTTTCATACTAACTCTTTTACTACATACGCTCAATATAACCACAATCATCTATTAAAAACTCATAATTTTCTTCAAGCAAATTATTATTAAAATTAAAGTAATAATATTTTACAAATAATTTTCCATCTTTAAAATAAAAGAATTTTTATCATAAAAATGCTCAAAACCATCAAGTGTTAGCTCGTAATTAAATTCATAGATTTGTGAAGTTTTTAATAAATCTTTGCTAAATTTTTTTATTTCTTTTATTTTATCTATACTTTTATAATTATTGATTTTTTCTAAATGCGTTTGTAGGTATCTCACAAAAAAATTTTGAATAGCGTATTTTTGTTTTTGTAACTCATCAATAATGCAACCATAGCCAAGTT
>NZ_JAHCZC010000075.1:0-9547 GCF_018501135.1 Campylobacter sp. 2018MI13
ACTAGGGCTTTTTAGCTTTTACGGGTCGCTACTCGCATACTTCCTAGCCTTGAGTAAAAATATAAAATGGGTCAGTTGGGTTAGGTTCTTCCTAGCCCAAACTAAATGATGGGGGTCGCTACTTGCATACTCCGGATTTTTGAAAATTTTTATAATGCTACTTCATTCATTATAAGCCCATCAAAACGCTAAAATCCTTACTACTTAAGCATTTTAGGAGTTTTCTTATTTGTAATACTTTTATTAATATTTTAATGATATGATAACTTTAACGAGCTACAAAGCTTACGCCCTTAATGGGTTCCCACGCTAGTTCGTGGGATAACTTCTTTATTAATTTTTTCTACAATTTTACAAAAATCTTCATTCGTTATTTTGATACTTGACAAACTTATAATTCTTTTATTATCAAATATCCTTATTTGATTTAGTAATAAGGCTTGTTCAGTTTTATTTTTATCAATTATTATAATTTTATGCTTATTTGCCTTGCTTGTTTTTGAACTTAGAGGAACGCCTAAAAAGGCTTTATTGTTACTAATGTAAAAAGTATTTAATACCAACACAGGTCGCTTAAAATTATCTCCTTTACCATAAATCTCACAACCTATATTTAAACCTACATTGACCCAATAAACTTTACCTATTTTTGCATTACTTACAAAATCTTTATTATTAATCGCCTTTTTTACTTCATTCCACTCATCGTAATTCATAGAAAATCCTTAATAAACTTCTCTAAATAATCGCCCCACCATTGCATTAACTCACGCTTAGCTTCTAGCTTATGGCTTCTATCATACACACCACGAACGCCGCCTATTGTATGAGCTAGGCAAAGCTCTATAATCTCGCTTGAATAATTATTATCGTTAGCTATCGTACTAAACATTGCACGAAATCCGTGGGGCGTGAATTCATCGTTTGTAATGCCACCACGACGTAAAATCATTCTTAAAGTATTATCGCTAATGTAGGGGTCTTTTTTATTCGTTCGGCTAGGAAACACCCACTCATCATCGCTTTTAAAGATAGTTTTTAGAGTATTTAGTATCTTCAAAGCTTGAGAGTTTAAGGGCAAGTAAAAAGGTTTTTTCATTTTCATTTGTTCGCTAGGAATTGCTAAAACACCATCATCAAAATTAACCCACTCCCAACGCATTGCCCTAATGTTTTGCGTTCTTAAAGCAGTTAAAGATTGTAAAATTAAAGCATATTTATATAATGGATTTGAGTTAGCAGTGCGTATTATATTAAAAAGCCTTTTTAAATCATCATCATTAGTAAGCGTTGCGTGATTTTTCACTTCTTTTTTACCAAGTAATACACTAGGCTTTACTTTAGCTAATGGGCTTACTACCTCATCGCCGTTACAAATAGCAAACTCATATAATTGATTAATCAAAGCAAAGGCACGATATGAAGTTTCTTGTTTATCGCAAGACTTTAAGCACTCTATGATTTGCAAAGCTTTTAAATCAACTATATTAATATTTTTTAAAATATCAAATATTCTAAAAGTACTTATGTATCTTTTGTAAGTTTTATCAGTTACAGCCTTTTCTTTACTTGCTAAAAACTCATTAAATAAAGTATCTAGTGTTTTACTAGTATTCATTATCCCACTTGCTAAACTATCAGCCAAAGTTTTATAATCACTTATCGCTTGTTCTATTCCATAGCTTATATTAAAATCATTTAGCTTTTTGATTTTGTCCTTGCCGTTCTCATTGTATCTATAATAAAAAGTTTTGTTCCCATTAGTTCCCACATAAATATAAATATTATTATAAACACTTACTTTATATCTTTTATTTTTAGGCTTTAATGCTTGTATTTGCTTATTTGTCAATGCTTACCCCTTTTTTATGATTGTTCCCAAGTGATTTTTTGTAAAAATCCCAAGTGTTCCCAAAACTTGTTCCCAAAAAATTATACCATTTAGATATTTAATGATAATTAGTGATAAGATAAGTAATTAAACAAACAAGGCTAAAACATCGTATTTAAGGGGTAAAAATACTCTTTAGATATTTAATGATAATTAGCGAAAAAATACAAAGTGGTACGCTAGGTAGGAGTCGAACCCACAACCTACAGATCCGAAGTCTGTTGCTCTATCCATTGAGCTACTAACGCAACAAAACTAAAATATGATTTTTTAAAAAAGTGGGGTGAGTGATGGGAATCGAACCCACGACCCTCAGGACCACAATCTGATGCTCTAACCGACTGAGCTACACTCACCATAAATGAAATAATAAAGAAGTGGTCGGGGTGAAAGGATTCGAACCTTCGGCCCCTTGGTCCCAAACCAAGTGCGCTAACCAGACTGCGCTACACCCCGAAAATGTTTTATAAGAAAGGTCGCATTATATATTAACTTTTTTAAAATGTCAAGAAAAAAATAATTTATTCACAAAATATTGCTAAAATTATACACAATGACCCCGTAACTCAGTGGTAGAGTGTTACCTTGACATGGTAAAAGTCGTTGGTTCAAGTCCAATCGGGGTCACCATTTTAATTATTCTTTTTTGATTATTCTTTTTATAAAATATGTTTTAATGTTTTTTCTTGTGGAATTTAAATCATTAGCAAAATTATATAAATTTATAAGATTAATATATTTAAAAATAAACAACCGCAAAAGCAGTTGTTTAAAATAACTTGCCTAAAATAAGGCAAATTATAAATAATAAGCTATTAAAGCACCACCTACTACTAAAGGTATATTATAGAATATAAATGTAGGGATACATACATCTTTTATGTGATCACTTTGATTATCAGCATTAAGCCCAACGGTAATTCCTAAAGTTGCTTCACTAGCAGGGCTACCTGTGTCTCCAACTGCACCAGCACAAGCAATGATGAAAATAATACTTTCAGCACTAAAACCTAAAGCCGTGCAAATTGGCACAAATAAAGTAGCAATAATAGGAACCGTTCCAAACGAACTTCCAATTCCAAGAGTAATTAATAATCCTATACACATCATTCCAAACGCTATTATTAATTTATTAGTAGTAATACTTAAAGTAAAATCAACTATTTCTTTAATAGCTCCTGTGCTTTGTAAAACAGCTCCAAAACCACAAGCAATTAGCATAATAAACGCTACATAACCCATTAAAGAAAATCCACCCAAAAACACTTCATCAATTTTTTTATACTCAACTCCACCGCTTACACAAATAAATAAAAAGCCAAGTAAAGCCGAAAGCGGTAAAGAACCAACAAGTATTTGAGTAGTTAAAGTAATTAATAAACCTATCATTACCATTAGTTCTTTTTTACCAAAACTAATATTATCTAAGTTTTCATATTTTGTTTCAAGCTCTTGATATGCTTTAGGTTTTCTATAATAAATAAATGAAGCAAGAAGACCAAAAAACATTATAAAAAACATAAGCCAAACAACACCAGCAACATCACTTTGAGTAACTTTTACTCCATTATCATTTAACGATTGAGTAATTATATCTTGGAATATAAGACCAAATCCCACAGGTAAAGTCATATAAGGCGTTGTAAGCCCAAATGTTACCGCACAAGCTACAGCACGCCTGTCAATTTTCAGCTTATTAAATAGACTTAGCATTGGTGGGATTAAAATCGGAATAAATGCTACGTGAATTGGAATTAAATTCTGAGAAAAGCTTGAAATTATAGCTAAAGAAAATAGCAATAAAATTCTTTTATCTGACATCTTTTTACTAATAAAATTAACTAAATAAGCAGTTAAATTAGTCCTAGATACAGCAACTGCTAAAGCACCTACTAAAACATAGCTAAGTGAGGTTTGCAAATTGCCACTCATACCACTTATGAATGTATTCATAATATTTTTTAATACTACTAAAATATTATCATCAAAACTAACACTCATAAGTCCTGCTATTAGTCCAGAAACTAAAATAGCTAAAAATACATTAAATCTTAATAGACATAGTCCAAGCATTATAAAAACGCTTATTAAAACAGGGTTTGTTAACATAAATTTTCCTTTAAATTAATTTTGTTTAAATGTTTAAAATATAAAAAATAATATGATAAAAAAGTATTATGAAGTCTCAATGCCCTAAGGCATGATGGAAGAAGAAGCTTGTAAATAAATTGTTTGTTAAGACAAATGATAAAACACTCATTTAAAAACTCCTTTTGTAAAATATTTGCGTTATTCAACCTAAAATATTCTGAAATTTTCCTTAAATATTTTATTTTTTTAGAAAAAATCATTAAAATTATCTAAAATTCAATACACTAAAACCTTAAGGAGTAAATATGAAAAAATTAATAATACTTATATTTTCAATATTTGTTTATGCAAATGAAGCACAAATCGCTCTTGATTTAGCAAAAGTTAATGAATATTTATCAAAAATTAGTGCTTGTAGTAATAATGATTTTAAAGGCTGTGATGAAGCAAATAATATAAATAAAATAACTTACATAAAAGAAGCAAAAGACTATATAAACGATGAATGCAAGGCAAAAAATATGGCAGCTTGTTATACAATTTCTACTTTTAGTGATGATGATTATACGATTTTTAATGCCTTAAGACTTGCTTGTCAAAATCATTTTGAATTAGCTTGCACCAAGCTTGTATTAAATTACGAACAAAACTCAACAAAAGCACTAAAAATCATAAAAGCTCAATGCGATAACGAAAATAATCAAAACTCTTGTTATGCAACTGCTAGATATTATAAAGGATTTTTAGATAAAGAAAACGCTATTAAATACGCTCACATTGCTTGCAACAAAAATTTCTTTAATGCTTGCATATTTGAAGCAAGTGTGCATTTAGAAAATAATGACACAAAAAAAGCATTCAATCTTTTAGAGCAAACTTGCAATAAAGGCTATGAAGAAGCTTGTTTTGCTGGAGCTAATGCTTATTTAAATATGGGTAAATTTAAATTAAGTAAAAAATTCTTAGAAAAATCTTGTAATTTAGGTAATCAAATATCTTGCAAAAAACTAAGTGGTTTTTAATATATTTTGAAATTCTAAAAAAGGATAATAATGCTTGAATTTTGGCAACATTTTTATGAAAATACCAATAGAGTTGCATTTAGCATAGGAATGTTTAAAATACATTATTACGCACTTTGCTACATACTAGCACTGCTTATTGCATTATTTATAGGACAAAAATTTGCTCCACGCTTTGGCTTTAGCAAAAAAGAAATAGAAAATTATTTCGTTTGGATAGAAATAGGCATAATCTTAGGAGCTAGGATAGGATATATTTTAGTTTATAGCGACGATAGATTATATTATTTAAGCAATCCTTGGCAGATGTTTAATCCATTTGTAAATGGCGAATTTGTAGGAATTGCTGGAATGAGCTATCACGGAGCATTAGTTGGTGCATTAATTACAACTTATCTTTATTCTAAAAAATATAAAAAAAATATGTTTAAAATACTTGATTTAGTAGCATTATCAGTGCCATTAGGGTATATATTTGGAAGAATTGGAAACTTTTTAAATCACGAACTATTTGGCAGAACAACTGATGTAGCTTGGGGCGTTTATGTAGGAGATACCTTAAGACACCCTAGCCAATTATATGAAGCATTCGCTGAAGGTTTAATAATTTTCATTATCATTTACATTTTTTCAAAGAGAATAAAGTTTAACGGGCAATTAATCTGTATTTATGCAATGTCGTATGGGGTAGCTAGATTTATTTGTGAATTCTTTAGAGAACCTGATTTTAATTTAGGCTTTATTGCATTAAGCCTATCTATGGGTCAAATTTTGAGTTTAATTATGTTTTGCTTTGCTCTTAGTTTGTATTTTTATTTAAATAAAATTAAAGCTAATCATTAACACGGGGGGGGGTATAATCAAAATTACGATATTTTGATAATATCAAATTTCAAATCATTTTAAGGAGTAAAGTATGAAAAAACTTTTATTTTTAGGTGCAATTAGTTGCTGTTTATTAGCTGATACAAATATTAACCCAAATGAGTTACCACAAAACATTCAAGACTTTGTAAAAACTCATTTTACAAATGAAAATATAGTTAAAGCTGAAAAAGATTGGGATTCTTATGAAATCAAACTTAGCAATGGAACTGAACTTGATTTTTCTAAATCTGGAGATATTAAAGAAATAGATGGAAAATACTCTCCAATTCCTGATAGCATTATGCAAGATGTTTTAAAACTTGCTAAAGAAAATCAAAAAAATGCGAAATTAATGGAAATTGAAAAAGAATGGAACGGATATAAACTAAAATTTAATAACAATTATAAAGTTTATATAGACAATAACGGAACTATCACAAAAACCGTGCTTGATGATTAAAAACAATAGGAATTTCAATTTGAAATTCCTAAGATTAGGAAAGATATGAAAACACTTAGAAAATTACATTCTTACATTGGAATTTATGCTTGTTGGTTACTTTTTATAATAACCTTTTTTGGAACCATTAGTTATTTTAGAAATGAAATTGATTTTTATATGCAGCCAAAATTGCACGAAAGCAAAACTATCTTAAATAATGATATAAATGGATTAAGTAGTGCTATTAATTACGCACAAGAAAAATATAAAGATTACGATTTTATATCTATCAAAACTCCTAGTTATTATAATAATTTATATGAGATTAATTATTATAATTCTAATTCAACAAAAGGCGAAAGAAAAAGTAATATAAGCTATTTTGATGGAGAAAATATACTAAATAAAACAAGCACTTTAGGAGCTAAATTTTTAACTAGCATTCATTATAAATTATTGCCTATTAATGGTAGTTTTAAAGATTTCTTAGAAGCAATTGTTAGTATTTTTGCAGCTGGGATAATATTTTTATATATAAGTGGAATTTTGATTTGGAATAAAAAGAATTTCAATAAAATTAATGTGAAAAATGATTTAGCAAGATTATTTGATTTTCACATAGTTGCTGGACTTTTTGTGGGTTCATTTTTATTCATCTTAGCACTTAGTGGAATAGGCATAAATTACATTAAAGATATAGAAAAATTATTTACTACAACTACCACTAAACAAGCAAAAACACCAAGTAACGCAAATACAAATAGTGATAAAAGTTTTATTTTTGATACAAATTTAATTAGCAAAGCTATTAATAATTTAGAAAATACAAAAAATATAACAATTGTTTTAAATAAAAGCACAAAAGAATTTGCAATTACTTTAAATGATGATAAAAATGTAATGCCATCAATTAATACAAAAAGTAATAAAAGCTATGTTTTTGATAGCGAAGCTAATGTAAAACAAACTCCAAAAGAAAGCAAACTAAGTGCATTTTCATCAATTTATGAAATATTTTTTAATATTCATAGAGTTATGTTTGCTGATTTTCAACTTTATTTTATTTTATTTTTATGTGGAATATTTACTTGCTTATTTATATACAAAGCTTTATTATTAGCTAGTAAAAAACATAAAGATAATCTACTTTATAAAGCAATTGCTTATGCAGCGTTTTATCCATCTTTAAATGCTACTGCTATTTATTTTATCGCCAATAAACTTACTCAAAATATGCAAGTAGAACAATTTGCATTTTTAATAAGCTTTATATTAAGCATTATTCTTAGCTATATTTTTGTAAATAAAACTAAAAATCTAATGATAATTAGCTTAATTATTTTATTGGCATTATTAATATCTGATATTTGTATTAGTGGTTTTGTGTTTATAACAATGATGTTTGACTTTGTTATATTACTTATAATTTTAGGATTAATTATTAATTTAAGGAGAGCAAATGTTAATAATATTAATTAATTTAATAGGAGCAATCTGCCTTAGCATTGATTATAAAAAAGCAAGTTATATTTTATTTGCAATAGCATTTGTATGTGCCTTATATCTTGATGCAAAACTATATAATTTAATGATATTTTTTAGTTCAATTTTTGCATTTTGTATAATTACGATTTGGGCTAAACACCTATATGATTTAAATAATAAAAGCTCTAACATTCGCTAATTTTTAGCGAATGTGGTTTTGGATTAGTTTTTGCTTTATTATTTAAAATCACAAAAGGAAAAATATGAAATTTAGCCAAGATGAGATATTTTCAGCTACTGATGTAGTTCGTAATTTTTCTGCAATTTTAAAAAAAATTGAAGGAAATAAAAAAGTCTTCGTAGTAAAAAACAACAAATTCCAATGTGTTATGCTAAACCTTGCCGAATATGAAAAATTACAAAATGCTTTAGTAATTTTAGAAGCTATTTATAAGGACAAAAAAAATGGCAAGAATTAATATAAAAAATCTCGGGCTAAGTTATCTAATAAGACAAGGAAATGGAGAAAAAGTAGCTTTAATAATGCACGGCTGGGGTGCTAATAAAGAACTAATGGAGCAATTTTTCACAAAATCTTTAAGCAAACATTGTAAGCAAATGATATTTTTAGACTTTGCAGGATTTGGTGGAAGTGATGAGCCAAGTTATGCTTTTAACTCTATTGATTATCTTAATTTGACAAATGAATTTATAAAAGCATTAGATATAAAAGTTGATATTTTGCTAGGTCATTCTTATGGTGGCAAAATTGCTTGTCTAATGGCTAGTAAGAATGATTATGATGCGTTGATTTTATGTGCTAGTGCTGGGCTAAAACTACCAAAAAGCCCTAAAGTAAAGCTAAAAATCTTTCTTGCAAAATGCTTAAATAAATTAGGATTTAAAAATATAAGAAGATTTTTAGCTAGTAAAGATGGTGCTACGCTAAGCCCTATTATGTATGAAACTTTTAAAAATGTAGTTGATGAAGACTATCAAAATGAAATTAGCAAAATCAACACAAAAACCTTGCTATTATGGGGCGAAAGCGACACTGCAACACCACTTAGCATAGCAAATAAAATGCAAGGTTTAATCAAAAACTCAAAACTAATTACCTTTAATGGAAATCATTTTTTCTTTATGCAAAATGATTTAACGCCTTTTATTGATGAGTTTTTTCAAAAAGCTTGAAGAATTAGAAATAATTTATTTTAAAGATTGCTACAAATCTTGCAACGGGCATTGCTGTAATGCAGATAAGCCCTTTAATGTAATAATCCCTATGCTAAAAAGCGAGTATGAATACATTAAAGATAAAACCAATCTAAGTCTAGTTGCAAGTATTACTTACAAATTAAAATGCGAAAAAACAATCACTTTATGCTTTGTCAAATGCTCTTATAAAGGCTTATGCACTTTTCGTCCTTTAGCTTGTAAGCTATATCCGTTTTTTGCTTTAGTTAATGATGATGGGGTGGTTTTGGATATAAATGCAATTAGCTTATATGATTTATTTTATAAGGATTTTTCATCTCATCCTTGCCCTTTGATAAAGTATGATTTTGATAATTTAAAAGCGCAATTTTTATTAAATGTAAAGCAAATCTCAAATGAGCCAATAATAATTTTTATATTTAGAGCATTAGAGCTTTTAGTCAAATACCTTAAACTTTATTTAAAAGATTTATATCTTGATAATTGTGAAAACAAAAAAGAGATTTTGCATAAAAACAATTTCTTAAATGC
>NZ_JAHCZC010000076.1:0-9392 GCF_018501135.1 Campylobacter sp. 2018MI13
ATCTAAATCTTTATAATCAATTCCTAAAAATAATGGATTTACAATTGCTATATTTTTAAATCTACTTACTAATTTTTTTGCCTGCTCAATATCTGTGAAATTATTTGCCCTAAAAACTATACCACCAACTTTTCCAAGACTAGCTTCTTGACCTAATTTTCTTATATTGTATTCTTTAATATCTTTTCCATTAAAACCTATCATAATCATCTGACCAGCTAGTCTTTGGGTGCTTATATTTGATAAATTTTGAGAATACAATACAATATTTATAAATAATATAATTAAAAATTTTTTCATTTTTTTAATAAATCTTGTAAGCTAGTTTTTACATTCTTGCCATTTAAAATTAATAAAATTTCATTAGCAATAGGACAATATATATTATGTGTTTTTGCAATTTTACAAACTGATTTAGTGGTATCAATTCCTTCAGCAACTTCATTTAATTCTTGCTTAATTTCATCTTGATTATAGCCCTTTGCAAGCATTAATCCCACTCTGTAATTTCTTGATAATGTTGAGCTAGCAGTTAAAAATAAATCACCTGCCCCACTTAAACCTAGAAAAGTATTATCTTTAGCACCAAAAAACTTACCAAATCTAGTAATTTCTATAAGACCACGAGAAATAAGAGCAGCTCTTGCATTATTACCTAATTCTAATCCATCACAAATTCCACTAGCAATAGCAATAATATTTTTATATGCACCACAAATCTCAGCACCAACGACATCATTATCGGTGTATGTCTTTATAAAACTAGGAAAAAAATTAGCAAATTCTTGATTTAACTTATCATTAACACCACTAATTACAAGTGCTGTTGGTAAATTTTTACTAACTTCTGCTGCAAAAGATGGGCCAGTTAAAACACTAATATTTTCTATTGGAAAAAACTTAGAAAATACATCGTGTAAAAACAAGTCTTGATAAATACCTTTTGAAGCGATTAATACATAATTATCATTTAAATTACTAAAGTTAGCTCTAAGATAATCATAGGTTCCTTGAGCACTTAATGCAAATATTAAATATTTACTTTTTTTAGCTTCGTTTATATCAATATATTCACCTGATTTTTTACTAAAAGAACAAATATTTACTTTGTTATTAAGTGAGATAGCATGAGCTATTGCACTACCCCACTTACCAGAACCAATTACGCTAATCATCCAAGCTTAGCCTTTAAAAGCTCATTTACTTTATTTGGATTAAAAGCTCCTTTGCCTTCTTTCATAGTCTGCCCTACAAAAAATCCAAACAATTTATCTTTACCCGACTTATATTCAGCTACCTTATCTGCATTCTTAGATAATATTTCATCTATTATTGCATTAATAGCACCATCATCACTAACTTGTTTTAATCCTAGTTTATCAATAGCATCGCTTACACTTATATCGTTTTCAAACAAATAAGCTAAAACATCTTTGCCTGCTTTATTTGATATTTCACTATTTTCAATAGCTTTTATCAAATCTGCTAATTTTTCTTTTCCTACAGGAGAATTTGTTATATTTAATTCACCTTTTAATAAACCCATTAATTCTACACTTAACCAAGTTGTACTAAGTTTTGGAGAACAACCTGATTTTATTAAATATTCAAAAAACATAGCCATTTCTAGTGAGCTTACTAAAACCTTAGCATCATCTTCTTTTAGCCCATACTCGCTAACATAACGAGATATTTTCTCATCTGCAAGTTCAGGAATTGCAACATTAATCATATCAGCACTAGCAAATACAGGTAATAAATCAGGGTCTGCAAAATATCTATATTCAGCAGCTTCTTCTTTGCTTCTCATAGGTTTTGTAACAAGTCTTGTAGTATCAAATAATCTTGTTTCTTGAACTACTTCACTATCATACTTACCATCCATCCAAGCAGCTATTTGGCGTTCTTTCTCATACTCTATTGCTTTTTGAATAAATTTAAAACTATTTAAATTCTTAATTTCTACTCTTGTATAAAATTTATTATCGCCTTTAGGTCTAATAGATATATTAACATCACATCTAAAAGAGCCTTCTTGCATATTAGCATCACTAATATCTAAAAATCTTATAATAGAATGAAGTTTTTTAAGATAAGCTACAGCTTCATCAGCACTTCTAATATCTGGCTCACTTACAATCTCAAGCAGTGGAGTTCCCGCACGATTTAAATCTACTAAAGAATTATCGTTTTCGTGAATATTTTTACCTGCATCTTCTTCAAGGTGAGCTCTAGTAATTCCTATTATTTTTTTACCAAAATCACCTTCAATTTCTAATTTTCCACCTTCAACTATTGCCACATCAAATTGTGATATTTGATAAGCTTTAGGTAAATCAGGATAAAAATAGTTTTTTCTATTAAAAATACTTACTTCATTAATTTTTGCATTAAT
Organism: Campylobacter sp. 2018MI13; assembly: GCF_018501135.1. Taxonomy (NCBI): domain Bacteria; kingdom Pseudomonadati; phylum Campylobacterota; class Epsilonproteobacteria; order Campylobacterales; family Campylobacteraceae; genus Campylobacter; species Campylobacter sp. 2018MI13. The sequence continues at coordinate 2,396 of NZ_JAHCZC010000076.1, forward strand.
TGCTTTACCAAAATATATAGCCTTTTGTAAAGCTTCTTTATTTAATACAGGTAAAGCTCCAGGCAATGCCAAACATACAGGGCAAACATTAGTATTAGCAACTTCACCAAAACTTGTCGCACAAGAACAAAAAATCTTAGTTTTTGTATTAAGCTGAGTATGAACTTCTAAACCAATAACTACTTCAAATTCCATTAATGCTCCTCATCAATTGCAATAGCACTAGCTATATATACATAAGTTAAAATCATAAATACAAACGATTGTAAAAATGCCATAAATGTTAAAAGAAAATATGGTGGAAGCGGAGCTACGATTGGAACTAAAGCCAAAATAACACCTAAAAATAAATCATCTCCTTTAATATTTCCAAAAAGACGGAAAGATAAAGAAACTATACGAGAAAAATGTGATATCACTTCAACAACAAACATAAGTGGAGCAATCACTTTAACAGGACCAAAAAAATGCTTGAAATACTTAAAAAATCCTTGAGTTTTTATGCCTTCGTAATGATAGTATATAAAAACAATTATTGCTAAAGGAAGTGTTAAATTTAAACTAGCACTAGGAGCTTCAAATCCAGGAATTATACCTATTATATTGCTTACAAAAACAACTAATCCAAGAGTAGCGATTAAAGGAACATATTTTAAAGCTGCTTCCTTTGAGCCTAAAGTATCTTTACCCATAGATAAAACACCATCTAAAAACATTTCCATAATATTTTGAATACCTTTTGGAACTAATTGCATTTTAGAAGTTGCTAATTTTGCTAAAACCAAAATAATTGCAATAACTAAAACGAAATGAATTAAATAAGTAATCGCTTTATTGTCATCAGCTATAAAATCACTAAATAAAAACAAATTGTGCATTTATTATCCTTAAAATTTGAAAGTAATCTGCTGATTTTACAAAAGCTAATTTAGTATTTGGTTAATGTTTTTGTAAAAAATATGGAATATGATTTGCTTAATTTAAACATATTTAAAATAAGGAAAAATAATGAGATTTATGATATTTTTGATATTTATATTAAATTCCTTAATGGCTTCACAAATAAAAGATATAGCAAATATTGTTGGAGTTAGGGATAATGAATTAATCGGATATGGTTTGGTTGTTGGTCTAAATGGTAGTGGAGATGGTTCTAGTAGCGAATTTACTATTCAATCAATTGCAAATATGCTAGGCTCTATGAATATCAAAATAAGCCCTGATGATATTAAAAGTAAAAATACCGCAGCAGTTATGATTAGTGCAAAATTACCTGCCTTTGCAAAAAGTGGGGATAAAATTGATGTAAATGTAGCTTCATTAGGTGATGCTAAAAGTTTAAAAGGTGGAACACTTTTATTAAGTGCTTTAAAAGGTGTTGATGGGAATATTTACGCATTAGCTCAAGGAGCGCTTAGTATAGATAGTAGCGGCAAAGGTGCTAGTATGACAAATGCAAAAATAACAAATGGAGCTAGTATAGAAAGAGAAGTTAATTTTGATTTTAACAATCAAGAAAGAATTACTCTAAGTCTAAAGCAAAATGATTTTGCACTAGCTAGTAAAATAAAAAATGCAATAAATAAAGCTTATGATTTAGATATAGCAAAAGCTACAGATGGTAAAACAATAATAATAGAAAGACCAGAAGAAGAAAGTGCAGTTGATTTTATAGCAAAAGTATTATCACTAGATGCTGGAGAAATAAACGCAAATAGTAAAATCATAATAAATGAAAAAACAGGAACGATAATAAGTGGAATTGATGTAGAAGTTAGTCCTGTTTTAATATCTCATGGAAATATAACAATTAAAATTGAACCTAAAAGACCTTATGAACTAAAAGACAATGAAGTTGATTTAAAAGATGGTAGTGTAATTGATACTAGCTCAAATATTTTAAGAATTACTAACGATAAAATAACTTTAGCAAATATCACTAGAGCCTTAAATAAACTAGGTGCAAGCCCTGCTGATGTAATAACGATTATTAAAAATTTAAAACAAGCTGGGGCAATTAATGCTGAATTGGAGATTTTATAATGGATATATCAAAAATTTATGAAAATACATATAAAAATACTCTACCAAATACAAATACCTTAATAAAATTAAGTGAAGATAGTAAAAATAATTTTTCTAATTTATTAGAAAAAGAAATTAATAAAATAGAAAATAAAAAATCTCATGAAATTTTAAATTCTAATTTAATAAACCAGCCAAATACTGCAAAAGTAGATGAAAAATTGTTAAAAGAACAAACAGATGCTTTTGAAGCATTTATGATAAAAAGTGTCCTTGATATTAGTCTTAAATTAGAAAATCCACTATTTGGAAAAGACGCTGGAGATGATATTTATGGCTCAATGTATAATGATGCTATGAGTAAGGCTTTAAGTGGTGGGCTTGGATTTTCTGAAATGCTATTTAATTTTTTAAAAGAAAGGCTATAAAGTTTTTTAAACTAATTCCGATATAGTATGCAAATATTATAAAAAGGTTGAAAAATGTTAAACTCACTTAGTTCATCTATGGTATATTCAAGCCAAGATATTATGAAGCCAAAAGCTACAAAAAGTGAAAATGTTGATAAAACTGAAGTTAAAGAAACCAAAAGTTCTTTGAGCCCAAAAGCAGCTGCTATAGCTGAGCAAATTGCAAATGGAACTTATAAAATTGATTTAAAATCTACCGCAAATGCAATTGCAAATGAGTTATGCTAATGATAGAAAAAAGACTAGCTACTGCTAATAATCTTTTATTAAAAATTATTAGCATAACAGAACAAGGAATAAGTGATATTAAAGAAGCTAGAAAAGACAGACTTGATACTCAAAATAAGGAAAAAGTAGAAGCGCTTAATGCTTTTTTAAAAGAAAAGCAAGCTTTAGATAATGCCTTACTTGAATTAGCTACTAAAAATAATGGTAATTTATCAGATTTATTAAGTGAAAAATCAAGCGATTTATTACAACAATTAAAATTTAATTTAAATTACTTATTAGCAAAAAACAAAGAATATGCAAAATATGTGCTAAGTGTTAAAGAATTTTATGATTCTTTACTTGAAGAAATGTTAAAAGATAGCATAGAAACTAACGGATACAAACAAGAATTTAAAAGCACAACAACACTAAATCATAAAATATAAATATCTTTTAAAAGATATTTATACAGCTGATTTGCTTTGCCATTTTTTACTTTTCCAACGATATGTATTAGCAAGTCCTCTTAAAAGTTCATCAACTACAAAAGCGCTCCATATTCCAACCATGGCAAAATGTAAATGTATCCCTAAAATATAAGCTAAAGGAACACTAACTCCCCACATAAAAACAATCCCAGCATAAAAAGGAAAAGCAGCATCTCCACTAGCCCTTAAAGAATTAACCATTACTATATTTAAAGCTCTTGAACTTTCTAAGAAAAAACTTATTATAAAAAGCGGTTTTATAATATTTATTAATTCATTGCTTAAACTAAGTGCTTGAAATATATAATCTTGAATTAAAAAAACAAAACTAGCATATACTAAACTACAAATTATTGCAATTTTTAATACTTTAAAACTTTGTTTATACGCTTTTTCAAATTCTTTTGCACCAACTAGCCTACCGATGATTATCTCATTAGCCACACTTAATGCAGAGCTAGTAGTAAATATAAACATTGAAATTTGAAAAAATATACTTTGAATACTTAAAGCATCTTTTCCTAATATTCCAACAAAAGCGAAAATAACCATATATTGTGCTGACCATAGTAGATTTTCTCCTGCACTAAAGCCACCTATTGTCAAAATATTTTTTAATATTTTTTTATTAATTTTAAAAAATAGCTCAAAATAAATCTTAAGTTTTGCAATCTTAAAATATATATAAACTAACATTGCAAGGCTTACTATCCTAGAAATTACACTTGAAATTCCCACTCCAAATAAGCCTAAATCATATTTATACAAAAATATAGCATTAAAAACGATATTAACTGCATTCATAATAAGCGATACAATCATTAATTCCTTAGCCTTAGCATAAGTTCTAATTACAGATGATAAAGCTATATTTAAGCAATCTAACAATATTACATAAGCTATAGTTTGTAAATATATTAATGAATAATCAAATATATCATTAGGAACATTTAACAACTTAAGCATATTGCCATCAAAAAAATTAATTATAAAAAATATCAAAATACCTAAAACCATATTAAAAGATATACTAATATGAGCTGACCTTATTGCTAAGTTTTTGTTATTAGCACCTAAAGCTTGAGATATTAATACACTTGAACCAATTGAAAGGAATGAAAATATAGTTGTAGCTATTATAAAAATCTGATTTGCACTACTCATAGCTCCTATTAAAAACACATTGTATCTACTAATCATAATAGTATTTATGACAATAGAACTAAAACGAAGTAGCATTTCTAAATAAATATTTAAAGATAATTTATAAAAATTAATTTCTTTCATAGCATTACTTAAGGCTAAATGAAATTCTTAAAGAATTTCATTTAGGAATTATCTTCTTGATAAATAGTTTGTATCAAATTTATTGTTTATAAAATCAGGATTTTCCATCATAGAAATATGAAAATCTTTTGTAGTTTTAATACCACTTACTATTAATTCTTGTAAAGCACATTTCATCTTATGAATTGCCATCTCTCTTGTAGGAGCCCAAACAACAAGCTTACCTATCATACTATCATAAAACGGAGGAACACTGTATCCTTGATAAACATGGCTTTCCATTCTCACATTTGCACCTGCAGGAGCTGTATATCTACTAATTGTCCCAGGACAAGGTGTAAATGTTTTAGGGTCTTCTGCAGTAATTCTGCACTCAATTGAATGACCTTTAAAATTTATCTCTTCTTGTTTAGGTAGAGCTTTTCCTTCAGCTACATTTATCATATGACGAATAATGTCTTCTCCACTACACATTTCACTTACGCAATGCTCAACCTGTAATCTTGTATTCATTTCAATAAAATAAAAGTTTTGATAATCATCTAATAAAAACTCAAATGTCCCTGCACCTTCATATCCAATAGCTTTAGCTGCTCTTATAGCAGTTTCTAATAATTTTTCTCTAGTAGCTGGCTCTAAAATTCTAGCTGGACTTTCTTCTATTAGCTTTTGATGTCTTCTTTGCATAGAGCAATCACGCTCACCTATATGAATAACATTTCCAAAACTATCTCCTATGATTTGCACTTCAATATGGCGTGGATTTTTAATGTATTTTTCAATATACATTCTACCATCACCAAATGCACTTGTAGCTTCGCTTTCAGCAGACCAATATGCTTTTTCTAAATCAGCAGCCTTTTCAACCACACGCATACCACGACCACCACCACCTGCAGCAGCTTTTAAAATAACAGGATAGCCCATTTCTTCAGCTAATTCTTTTGCAACTTCTACTCCACTAATAGCCCCATCACTACCTGGGATTACTGGAACACCTGCTCTTTTCATAACTTGTTTAGCTTTACTTTTATCGCTCATAGTATTCATAGCTTCTACACTAGGGCCTATGAATTTAATATTATGACGCTCACAAATTTCTACGAAATTTTGATTTTCACTCAAAAAGCCATATCCAGGAAAAATCGCATCAGCACCACATAATTCAGCAGCACTAATAATTGATGGGATATTTAAATAACTCTCGCTTGATTTTGGACCACCAACGCAAATACTAGCATCACAATATTTTAAATATAAAGCGTCTTTATCAGCACTAGAATATATACAAATAGCTTCTTTACCCATTTCTTTAATCGTTCTAATAGCTCTTAGAGCTATTTCTCCACGATTAGCAATTAAAATCTTTTTAATCTCTCTCATTGCAACCTACTTATAGTTTTTCAACTGCAAATAATTCTGTTCCATACTCCACAGGTTGTCCATCTTCTACTAAAGCGCTTACGATTTTGCAATCAAATTCAGCTTCAATTTCATTCATAATTTTCATAGCTTCAATAATGCAAATTGTATCGCCTTTTCTCACTGTTTGACCAACTTTTACGAAACTAGCTGCCCCTGGACTTGGTGCTTGATAAAATGTTCCTACCATTGGGCTTGTAATTGCTGGATGAGTGTTTTTAGCAGGTTGTGCTTCATTTACTACATTTACATTAATTGGTGCTGGAGCACTTTGTGGCATTACTGCAGGAATTGGTGCGCATTCAACAACCGTTCCTTGCTTTTCTAAGCTAATTTCAAAATCGCCTTCTTTGATTTTGATTTTGCCTATATTTGCTTGAGCAAACATATCTATTAATTCTTTTATTTCTTCTCTTTTCATTTTCTCTCCTGATATAAAATTCTGACAATTTTAATGTTATAAATATAACAAAAATAAAATTATAACTTATAATAGCATATACTTTTAATTTCGTGTTTCAAATTCTCACATTTTTTAAAACTCATTAACAATATTTATTATGCTTTTAAATTCTTTTTCAATATTTTCACTAAAAGAAAAATTATGAATATAAATATGCAAATAATTATCTTTATAAAAAAGACTTATTTTGTGATTAATAAGTTTTGCATTATTACTAATAATATCTAATTTCTTAGGATTTAAGAATTTAAAAACTTCTAAATTATTATTAGAATACAATTTAAAATATTTATTAAAATCTACATTATCAAGTAAAATTAAAGGCTCTTTAACTCCTAAAATATCCTTAATATCGCTATTACTAACTATTATAAAATCTTTCATTTTTATATTTTTTTTACGAATATAAATTCCTTTAAAAATATCTTTTTCTCTTTTTTTATCTTTTTGTGTGTAATAAGTATTTTTAATATTAACCTTTAAAATATCTAAATCATCTTTATTATAAGCAAATTCTATATTTAAACTTTCATTATTAATTATGCCTTTTTTAATATCGCTTATATTTGATATTTCATTAAAATTATTGCTAATAAAAAATGGTTTGATTATATTTTTATACTGAATATAGC
>NZ_JAHCZC010000077.1:0-9202 GCF_018501135.1 Campylobacter sp. 2018MI13
AAACTAAAGATAAAAAACCATTCGAAGCCATAGAAGTAAAAGGCACTAGCACTCGTGAAAGTATGGAAGAAATACTTAGCAAAATTAATATTCAAAATATCAAAGATGAAAGAGATTTATTAGCTATTTTAATGGCGTATAAAGATAGCGAGAATTTATATGATAAAAGAGTTTGAAATAAAGGAATTTAAAATTATGAATTATTTAAAAATATTACGAAAAGTAACAAATATTAATAATATTTTTAATATTAAGTTTTATTTAAAATTAGTTAAAGTATTATGAGATTTTATTTTAAACAAAGGAGAGATAATGTTTAAAAAAACATTAAAAGTTTTATCTTTAGTTGCCGTTTTAAGCTTAAGTGCTAATGCTAATGATTTATTAGCAGATATTAGCAAAGGTGCTATAAGTGATAATTCATTAGGTGTTAAGGTATTAAACCCAGAGCAAATGAGCGAAGTTCGTGGTGGGTATATGGTACATGCATATGCACAAGGAAATGAAGCATATGCAATAGCTTATCCACATTTATCTGGTGAATTATTATATTTTAGAGCAACTGACGGTAAAATTTATCAGCATAATTTACCGCAAGGATTATGTGCTATGGATAGTATTAGTTGTTTTTATAATAGTTCTTCTAAAAGTTTTATGCAACAAAATATTAATCGAATGACTGAATTTAAATTAGGGCTGCAAAATTTTGATCATGAAAGATATGGATTGGGATATAAGGTAACAAAAACCTATGAATATGATAGATACGGTAACCCTTTTATTGTATTTAAATATAATGTAGTTGCAGTTGAAAGAGCAGATGGTAATCATATTCATATAATTAATAGTAGTGATATTTTAAATAATAATATGATTATTAAAGAATTAAGAAATGAATATAAAGATTTGTTTGAAAGTGTATTAGGTAGATATTAATCATGACAATCATAAATAACAATCAGAGTATTTTGGATTTAAGGCAAATATTTTTAAGAGATGAGATAAGGACTGAAACTAATAAAGATTTAAATTTTAAGCCAGTAAGCTCTGATGATTTAAAAGGCATTTCTAATTTATATAATCACGATAATTGGGGTAAGAGTTTTAGTGGGGTTAGTAAGAATGGCGAAGTTACTATTTATGGCAAACTATTAGGGCTTGATGATAAAAGTAGTTTAAATGAATTAAGCGAACTTTTAAGCTTTATTATGACTAATTCAAATTCAATAAACGGGCAAATCGCCTTAAATGATGAGCTAGAAAGCTTATTAAATAGTGATTTAAGCATAGAAGAATTTAAACCTAGATGGCTTTTAGCAATTACTAAGGATTTAGCAGCAAAAGAGCTAGATACTAAAGAGATTAAAAGAGAACCGATTGAAGTAAAGAGCGATTTAAATGTGTATAAAGAAAACTTAGCAAACTTGGTAAAATCTCTAAGAGAGCAAAAAGATAGCTATGATGCTTATGTTTTATCTATGCTAGAAACCGAGTTTATAAACAAAAGGACATAAATGCAAATTAACTCATCTTTAAATCAAATAAATCTCATTAATACAAATAATAAAGATTTAAAAAAGATAGATTTAAGCAAAGAGCTTAGCCAAATTGCTAAGCCTAATGATATGTTTGACTTGTTTTTGCAAGTTCAAAATGATTATAAGACAAATAGCATTTATCAAAGAGCTTTTGCAAAGCATTCTGATATAGAGATTAAAAAAGATTTACAAAGCTTTTTGCAAGCAAATCCTATAAATAGTAGTAGTGGTAGCTTTACATATTATGATGATTTAAGATTTAATTTTAGCGATGATGAAAGGCTTTTTAGATTATTTGCAGATGAAAAAATAAGCATAGATGATTTTAAAAAAGAATATCTAAAAATAAAAGCTGAATATGAAGAAGAAAAGCCTAGAGAAAAAATAGAAGTAAAAGGCACAAGCACTCGTGAAAGTATGGAAGAAATACTTAGCAAAATTAATATTCAAAATATCAAAGATGAAAGAGATTTATTAGCTATTTTAATGGCATATAAAGATAGTAAGAATTTGTATGATAAAAGAATTTGAATAAATCAAATTCTTTTTATTTTTAAAATATAAATCCACCACCTTGAACCGGTGTTATATCTTTTACATCTTTTCCATTTGCATCATTACTTGTAGAGTTGTTGTCAATATTTTTAAATCTACAAATATCGCCTTTATTTGCATTGCCTTCTAGTATTTTTGCATAGCTTGTTTTAGCATTTGCATTAGTTACTTGTACTAAAGCACTAAAAATTTCTTCGTAGCCGTTTAGCTCTTTTGTGTAACTATCATAGATTTTATCGCCTTTTTTATAGCATTCTAGTTGTGTGTTTATAGGTAGGCTTTGAGTAAAAACTGCTTGATTATTGCCGATTTTTTCTATTTTTGGCGGATAAATAGCAGCTTGAGTGTTTAATACAATAGTGCTTGCAATATCGTTTAAAATACTATCATAATCTTTAGATTTTATATCAAGGTTTATGCTATCAGCAAATCTTATTTGTCTAGTTGCAAATGTAATAACTTGATAATTTATACTAACACTTACTTTAGAACTACTACCACTGCCAATAATTGAGTAATTTTTATTAATTGTATTAACATCGCTTATGGTGTAAAGTAATATATAATCAGTGCCTAGATTTTGACCTAATTTTAAAGCTTCATCTTTATTTGCGTCATTTAAAATTATATCTCTTTCAACAGCTAATGCTTCTCCTGCTTGTCTATCCAATAAATCAAATTTACGAGTTTTGTGGATATTGCTTTCTATTTTAAACCTTAAATCTCTTAATATTTGTTCACTATCTCTTCCTAATAAAGAAAAGTTATTCGGACTTAGAGCAGGTGCTACGATGATTTTTCTTCTATCGTTTTTCATTCCGGCTAGTTCGTATTTTTTTGAAACTGCTGTTTTTTGAATACTTACGACTACTCTAAATCCATCTTCTGTTTTTGTATTTTCTATAACTTCAAAAGAGCTAAAGCGACCATTTGTTGCTTTGCTAATTTTTTGATTAAATAAAGCATTAATGTTTGTTCCGTCTGCACTTGATTCTAATTGTGTTTGACTAAAAGAATTACTAGCTTTAATATATGCACCATTTAGCTTAGTAACAGCTTGTGCTAATGCATTATCAACGGCTTCGCTATAAGTAATGCCGTAGCCTTCTCCGGTAGCAGTTTTTGTGCTAGTTGTAGTTACTACTTTAGCATTTAGGCTTACTAAAAATAAGCCTAAAAAAATAATTAATATCTTTTTCATAATTTAATCCTAGAAATCATCAACTTCTACATTTTTAGAGCGAATTACTTTTGAAGTATTTGTTGGTGGTGTTACTGCTTGTGTAGGTTTTAAACCACTTTTTGATTCATGAACACTTGCAGGCGAATAATACACCATCACTCCTGTTACACCTTGCTCACCTTTTGTTTTTCTCCAATTATTTACAATTTTTGTGCCAATTAGTTTCATACTTGCACTAGCACTCATATTTTCTTGGAATACTGTTGAAATAGCATTTTCTTCTACTAAACCACCTGTTTGCTCATCAATGCCATCTTTGCTCTTAACTTCAACTGCTACTTTTTCCATAGCTCTTTGAACTGTTCTTTCTCTTTCTTTTGTGCTAATTTGAGTTCCTATAAACATAGCTAGATTTTGCTCTGCTTTCATTTGTGCAACTTTAATAGCGTTTTCAGCTTTTCTATCTGCAAATTTACCTTTATTTTCATAGTTTTTCATACCATAAGAAATTAATGCTGGTTGGCAATTTTCATCATAGAAAAATGTAAGCCCTAATTTTGAAAGTGGGGTTTTAATACTATTTGCTAATTCTCTTGCATTTTTGCATTGTTCTTTTTTAGCTGTTGGTTTTGCTAAATATCCACCTTTTAAAGCTTCTGCTAATTCTATTGATTTAGGTGATATATAAGCTACTAGACCAACTTGGTCATAGCCATTTTTGCCTTTTACAATATAATTTTCATAAGGAATTAAACCATTTACAGCACCAAATGCTGTTTTAAGCGATTCTGTTTTAAAATCTTGAGAGTTTTTGATTTTTTCAGCTTTATAAATTAATTCTTGTTCTTTTATAGCATCATCTCCTACGATTTTTTTAATTAGTGCATTTATAATGTTTTCTGCTGTTCTGTTTTTTTCTTTTTGACTTTTAATTTCTTGCTCTATTAATTTATCAATATCAGCATCACTTAAATCATCGCCATAACCACTTAAAATAGCTTTTGTTTGATAAATGCCGTATTTTTCCATAACGATTTTTGCTTTTAATCTTAAAAATGCTTCACTATAAGCACTTGCTAAATAATCATAGTATTTTGGGTCTTCTCTAAATACAGGAATTGGAATAGCAGGAGAAATGAAAGCTTCTCTTCCACTTGCTTTATCTTCTATTTGTTCTGCTACTTCACTCATCATTCTTAAAATATCATTTTCATCATCAACAAAGCCATTGTTTTCATCGCTAATTGGCAACACTTCATCAACTGAAGGTTTTATATTTTGACTTACAACACTTTCTTCTTTTGGTGTTGTTACTTCATTAACTACTTCTTGATTTTTAGTTTCTTCTGCAAATGCTCCAACACTTAAAATACCTGCTAATACAGAACTTAATAATACTTTTTTTACCATGCTACACTCCTATTTGAACCAAGTTTATTAATTTTTATTTCATCTTCCCAAATTGCTAAGCCATTATCAAGATTTGTAACCGTCATTTGGAAATAATAATCAACTCTTTGAGAATCACTAAAAGTTCCTTTAATTCTAGTATTTCTTTGAATTATTTTACCGCTTAAAGACCTATTTGCACTCAAGATTGTGCCTTTTTTAGCGATTGTTTTTTGATTAAATTCGTCATTATCTCTTAATTCTCTTGTAGCGTGGGTCATATTATCCTCAGCCCCATTAGCTCCAATTGCTGTTGTTACATAAACACGACCAGAATTAAGTAAAGCAATTCTTATTTTTTTAGTAAGAATATCTGTATCAAAATGTTGCATTGTATCATTAGTAATCCTACTCATTACAAGAATATGGCGTTCGTTTGGATTTGAAGTAGCAAAAACAGGGCTTGCTAACATAGAATTAATCAAATCTCTTGCCGCATTTTGTAAATCTATATCATCAATACCTAGTGAAACAGGCTGATTTTTGCCATTATTTACTTCATCAACGACATAACTTGGTGCAGCTGCACAAGCTCCTAAACTTAGTGCTAAAGCTAGTGTGTAGTATTTTTTCATTTTTTCTCCTTAATTAAATTTGTTAATTTTTATTTTGTAATTATGTGCGTTTGCTGGAGCACCTAATTTTATATATTTTGTTTCTTTTGGTTGTAGTGTTAGCTCTTTTTTAGCTAAACCTAAATTATCAACATGCATACCATTATCATAAAACCAATCTTGTGAGTATTTAAGATTTAGTTCATTATTGCTTATATTAGTAAGTTCAATACTAATTATTAGGTTATTAAAATCATTATTGCTTCTTTCTTCGCATTTTAGAATTTTATTTAAATCTTTATCTAAATAGCTTACATTAAAGCATTGATTGTTTTTGATTACATTTGCATTGTTAGCACACGAACATAAAAATACAGCAAAAGCTGTTAAGATATATTTTTTCATTTTTTTTACCTTTCTTCAAATATTGTTATATATTCAGTTCCTATTGTAGGAATTTTTACAAGTATTACATAATGTTTATTTATATCTAATTCTTGTGAAAATAGTGTTTGAGAATTTGGACTTGCAATATTTATACTTCCACTATTTGCAATTCTAATTGCTTGATAGTTTTTAGGTAAACCTATAAAGTATCTAATATCAGAATGGTTTAATAAATTATTTACCAAATCAACACCTAAACCAGAATATAAATTCTCTTTATTAGCTTTTACACTAATCATTGTTTTAGTAATCGCTCTTAAAAAAGACTTAGATATTCTAGGTATTAATGTAGCTTTGTATTCAGCGCCTATTATTTTATCCATATCACTTAGAAGTCTTGTTTTTTGATTATTCGCTACTATAAATGGATAAGCATCGCTACTATCTCCTAAAATTGCTATTGAAAATACTAAACTACTAACGGCTAATTGATTAGCATAAACAGAGTATTTTTCATTTCCAAAAGGAATTTTATAATCTATATCATTATCGTTTTTCTTAATAAAAACAATAGGCAATGATAGATTAAATTCTTTTAAAGATTTAGATTTACCATTTTCATAAATTACCCAAATATATTTATTTGTTTTAGATATTTGCATTCCTTTTTTTATTTTATTTGCTATTCTTTTAGTGTTGAAATTGTTTTTAGCTAATTCATAATCTTGATAAAACAGCAAATCATTTTCTTGAGAATAAACTTCTTTTAATAAATCAATAGAATTATTTGACCTACCATCTAAAATATAATAAAGAGCAGAAAAATAGCTAACAAATGGATTAGAATAATTAGCATAAGACTTATAAGCAGGAATTGGGACACTATTATTTATAATGTCTATTACTTCATTACTTTCTCTAGGTTTTTGTTGTAAGTAGTTTAATTCGCTTAAAATATCGCTTTCAAATTCTTCTTTATTTCTTTTTTGTCTATCTAAGGCTCTTTTGATTTCAACTCCAGCTTCATCGTATTCGCCTAAAGCTAGATAACTCATTGATTTGTATGTATTAGTTAGCATTTTTTCATAATATTGACCGCTATAATCAGTTATATTATCATTAAAAAGACCTTCTAAAACTCCTTCTCCAATCTTTAACAATAGATTTTTTTCATCTTTATCTTTATAACCATCTTCAACCAAATCAAATAGCTTAATACTATCTTCATAAGACTTACACAAGAATGCTTGATATCCGTAATAATTGCCGTTGTAAAGTGGGTCTTTAATCTTTTCTAATACATTTTCTTTTGAGTATTTTAGCTCTTTTTTCGTAAGTAATTCGCAGTCTTTAGTATCTAAAGAATATATTTTATTTTTATTTTCTTCTTCGTAGCCTAAAAAGACAGAAGAACAAGCATTTAATACTAATAAAGTAAAAACTAAAACAAAAACTTTTAACAAAACTCTTAACATCGCCGACCCCCCCCCCATTTTTAAAAAACGCCATTTTATAAAAACTTAATTAATATATATTAATTTTTTTTAAATTCAATAATTCTTAAATAATAAGAATTATTGTTTATTTTTTTATAGCTCTAGTATTTTAATAGGAAGACCCATTTTATTCATTTCATCAAAGAATGGTTTTGCATCAAATTCTTCCATATTAAATACACCTTTTCCGCTCCATTTGCCACTTGCTATTAAATATGTTCCAATTGCAGCAGGAACGCCTGTTGTGTAGCTTACTGCTTGAGCACCAGTTTCAGCGTAGCATTCTTCATGCACGCAAACATTATAAATATATACTTTTTTAGCCTTGCCATCTTTAATACCTTCAATAATACAACCTATGTTTGTCTTGCCTTTAGTCCTTGCACCAAGACTTGCAGGGTCAGGTAAAAGTGTCTTTAAAAACTCAATAGGAATTATCTTCATTCCTTGATGTTCAACTGGCTCAATTCCTAGCATACCTACATTTTTAAGACAATTCATATGTTGAATATAGCTTTGTCCAAAAGTCATAAAAAATCTAATTCTTTTTAAACCTTTTATATTTTTACATAAGCTCTCAAGTTCTTCGTGATAAAGTAAATAGCTATCTTTAACCCCAACTTCAGGATAATCGTGTTCAACTTTAATCTCAAGTGGTTTAGTCTCAATCCACTCGCCATTTTCCCAATATCTACCATTTGCACTAACTTCTCTTAAGTTTATTTCAGGGTTAAAATTAGTTGCGAAAGCATAGCCGTGATCTCCTGCATTACAATCCATAATATCAATTGTATGAATTTCATCAAATAAATATTGCTGCGCATACGCACACATAACATTCGTTGCACCTGGGTCAAATCCACTTCCAAGCAGTGCAGGAACACCAGCTTTTAAAAAGTCATTATTTCTAGCCCATTGCTCTTTATATTCAAATTTAGCTAAATCAGGATGTTCGTAATTTGCTGTATCAATGTATGGAATTTTAGTTTGAGAACAAGCGTCCATTAAAGCTAAATCTTGATAAGGTAAAGCCACATTTAATAAAATCGTAGCGTTTATATCTTGTATAAGCTTAACAACTGCATTTGTATCATCAGCATTAATCGTAGCAGTTGCAATCTCAACTCCTAAACGCTCTTTAATAAAACTTGCTATTTCATCACATTTGCTTTTTGTTCTACTTGCAAGCGTGATTTTATCAAAATATTTATATTCAGCTGCTTTATAGGTTGCTACACGGCTAACTCCACCAGCTCCAATTATTAATAAATGTTTCATATTTTCTCCTTTTAGCTTATGATAAAATATTTATGATAATGATTAATCTTTTTATGAGATTATATTAGTCTTATTTTATTTTAGGAGTATATTATGAAAAAATTATTTTTAGCTTTAAGCTTAGCAGGTATTTTAGGTGCTAGTGAATTTGTTCTTGATAAAGTTCATACTAGCGTTGAATTTAGCGTTAAACATATGTTAGTTTCTAATGCTAAGGGCAAATTTAAAAGTTTTGATGCGATGATAGATTTTGATGAAGCTAATAAAACTTTTAAAGTATTTAATGCAAGCGTTGATGTAGCAAGCGTTGATACAAATAGTGAAAAAAGAGACGAGCATTTAAAATCAAGTGATTTTTTAAATGAAAAAGTTAATCCAAAACTTACTTTTGTTATGAGTAAATACGAAAAAGTAAGTGATACACAAGGAAAAATGACAGGGGAATTAAATATAAATGGCGTTAAAAAAGAAGTAACATTTGATGTTGCTATCAATGGTGTTGCTACAATGGGAGATAAAACTAAACTTGGGTTTGACCTAAATCTTGACCTTTTAAGAAAAGATTTTGATGTAGCAAAAGATACAAATGAGGGCTTAGTAGCAAACGAAGTAAAAGTTCAAATTTTTGCTGAAGCTGATAAAAAATAATTAAAATTAAGAATTTGAAATTTTATTTCAAATTCTTATATCAATTAATCTTGTATCGCTTAAATCTTTTTTAAATTCTTTCGTAAAATCTATAAAATCTCCTAGCTTATCATT
>NZ_JAHCZC010000078.1:0-8613 GCF_018501135.1 Campylobacter sp. 2018MI13
CATAAATATTATCTTCATCTTCAAAAGCCATATTAGAATCTAAAAAATCATCGCTTTGATACTCAGGATATTTAATCTCTTCTTCATAAGTATTGTAATTATTTTGAAATTCCTGTTTTAAATTCTTATTTGAATTATTTTCAAAATTAGTATTATTTATTTTAGGATAATTACTTTCTTCTTTTATTGCTTCATTTTTTACATTTTGTTTCGTTAAATCGCTAATTAAAACTAATTTTGCATCATTAAAGATACTAGCAAATACATTCTTTACAACGCTTGTGTAATATTGCTTAAAATACTGCTTATCTTCTTCATTTTTAGGGTTGATTTTAATACAAAACTCACTACCATCAAAACTCACAAAAGAAGCACATTCTTTAAATATTTCTCCTAATTTATAATCTCTTTTAGCAATCATAGTTACAAAATTTAAGTAATCTTGCTCGTTTTTATTTATATTTTCTACTTTTAAATCTTCATCTATGCTTTTTAATTTTGTAGCGTCTTTTAGCATAAATGCTAAAATGTATAAAATAAATTCATCATCATCGCTAATCTTTGTCATATTTTTAGCCTTTGCTAAAATATGAAAAAATCTATCGTATAAAATTAAAGAAAAATTTGGATTTTTATTAGCAAAACTATCTTTTAAAAAAGAACTCATCTCATCAATTACCACACTTGCTTCATAAGATTTGGCAAGTTCTAAAAATCTAAAAATACCATTATCATTTGAGCTTAAAACATCAGCAAAAAATTGCTTTATAATATTTGGCTCTATTAAACCTAGCATTAAAGCTATGCTTTCTTTATTAAGTTTTCTTTGAGAATAAATTATGCCTTGCTCTAATAAAGTAAGGCTATCTCTTAAAGACCCGCCACCGCTTCTAGCAATAAGAGTTAAAGCTTCTTTTTCATAAGGAATTTGCTCATTTGCTAATATAAATTCCATTCTACTTACAATATCTTGTAAAGGAATTTTTTTAAATCTAAAATGTAAAACCCTACTTAAAATAGTAGCTGGTAATTTATGCACATCAGTTGTTGCTAAAATAAATTTAACATGACTAGGTGGTTCTTCAAGTGTTTTTAAAAGCGCATTAAAAGCTTCACGAGTAAGCATATGCACTTCATCAATTATAAAAATCTTAAATCTTGAATGAAGTGGTGCATATTTTGTATTTTCTATTAAATCTTGAATACTATCAATACCACGATTACTAGCTGCATCGAGCTCATAAATATCTATTCCATCATTACTAACGCAATTAGCACACATTCCACAAGGTTTTGAGCTAATCCCACGCTCACAATTTAGTGCTTTTGCTAATATCCTAGCAGAGCTAGTTTTTCCACTCCCGCGAAGACCAGAAAAAAGATAAGCATTAGCTATGTTTTTACTATCTAGTGCATATTTTAAACTCTTACTAACAGCACTTTGCCCTACTAAATCATCGTAATTTTTTGGACGATATTTAAGTGATAAATTTTGCATATTATTCATTTAATCCTGACAATAATTCTTCATTATTTTGAGTTTTTAGCATTTTTGCATATAAAAATTTAAGCGCTTCTACATCTTCCATAGAATTCATAGCTGAACGAATTGCCCAAATCTTAGGTAAATTAATTGGCCCTTGCAATAATTCTTCTTTTCTCGTTCCACTCTTTGTAATATTTATAGCTGGATATATTCTTCTATCTGAAATATTTCTATCAAGAACGATTTCACTATTTCCTGTTCCTTTAAATTCTTCAAAAATCACATCATCCATTCTTGAACCCGTATCAATTAAAGCAGTTGCAACTATTGTTAAGCTTCCACCATGCTCAATATTTCTAGCAGCTCCAAAAAATCTTTTTGGCTTATGAAGTGCATTTGCATCAACACCACCACTTAAAACCTTACCACTACTAGGAGTTGCAGTATTATAAGCACGAGCAAGTCTTGTGATACTATCAAGTAAGATTATTACATCTTTACCCATTTCTACTAAACGCTTAGCTTTTTCAATCACAAGTTCAGCCACACGCACATGATTTAATGCAGGTTGATCAAATGTAGAGCTAAAAACTTCACCTTTTACACATCTTTGCATATCAGTTACTTCTTCAGGTCGCTCATCAATTAAAAGCACTATTAGTTGGCTTTCAGGATGATTTTTAGCAATTGCAGTTGCTAATTCTTTCATTAATTCAGTTTTTCCTGTTCTAGGTGGTGCTACTATTAATCCACGCTGACCTTTTCCAATAGGTGTGAATAAATCAAGCACCCTACCCGTTAGCTTTAAAGGGTCGTATTCAAGTTGTAATTTTTCTGTTGGAAAAATTGGAGTTAAGTTATCAAATAAAGCTCTTTTTTTAGCTTCTGCTAAAGGTAAATAATTAATCGCTTCAATTTTTAAAAGTGCATAATATTTTTCTTGTTCTCTTGGCTCTCTTACTTGACCTGTTACGATATCGCCCACTCTTAAAGCAAATTTTTTAATCTGTGAATTACTAACATAAGCATCGTTTGCACTATCGCTTAAATTCGCATCCATAGCTCTTAAAAAGCCGTAACCTTCTTGGTTAATCTCTAAAATACCTGTAAAGAGTATAAAACCACCTTTTTTTGTTTGAGCTTTTAATATTTCAAACATTAGCTCTTGTCTTCTAAATTCCATCGGATTTTCAACACCAGCTTCGTTTGCGATTTCTATTAGTTTTTCAAGAGTTAGTAGTTTTAATTCTTCTATTTTATATCCATCTACTGGAATATGCTTTTTTTGATTTTTTTTATCTTGCTTTTGTTCTGTTTGTATATCTTTATCCATTGATTTCCTTATTTGTAAAAAACGAAGTATTAAAAATTATTTTATAAATTAAAAATAAAATTGTCAATAAAATTAAAGGAAATTATCTTGAAGTGCTCTCATTGTAAAATAGATTTTGATAAAAATAGTATGATTTTTCAAGGCAATAACGCATTTTGCTGTAATGGTTGTAAAAATGTTTTTAATCTCATAAACGAAAATAATTTAGAAGATTTTTATAAAAATGCTTCAAATTTATCTAAAATTAATGAGCAAATTTCTTATGATGAGAACTCTTTTTTCATAGAAAAAGAAAATAATTATGAAAAAATTTTAATTTTAATAGATAATTTACATTGCGCAGCTTGTGTATGGCTTATTGAAAAAATGCTGCTTAAAAATGAAGGCGTATTAGAAATTAATATAAATTATCAAACAAAAAGAGCAAGTATAGAATATAATCCTAATAAAACTAAAGCAAAAGATATATTAAACATAATAATATCTCTAGGCTATATCCCACTAGCTTACAATCCAAATACAACAATGAAAGCTAAAAGAACTCATATTGAGTTTTATTCAAAACTAATTGTAGCAATTGCTTGTGTTATGAATATTATGTGGCTTAGTATCGCAAGATATGCTGGGTATTTTTCTAGTATGGAGCAAAGCGTTCAAGATATTATTAATTTTGCTGAATTTGTTTTATGCACTCCTGTGCTTTTTTATAGTGCTTCATCTATGTTTAAGAGTGCAATTTCTGCTTTAAAAAATAAGATTTTAAATATGGATTGTCTAGTTACTTTTGGGGCTAGTTTGGTTTATATTTATAGTATTTATGCTATGTTTGCAAGACTTTCTTATGTGTATTTTGATAGCGTAGCTATGATAATTTGCTTTGTTTTTATAGGTAGATTTTTAGAACAATTATCATATAAACAAGCTTTAGAAAATATTGATTTTTTAAGTGATTTATTAAACGCTAGTGTAAATATTGTTAAAAATGACAAAATAGAAAAAATAAGCGTTACTAAAATAAAAAAAGATGATGTAATTAGAGTATTTTTAGGGGATAAAATCTTAATAGATGGCACTTGCAAAAGCTTACAAGCTAGATTAAATCTAAGTGCTATTACAGGAGAGAGTGAATTAGTTGATATTAAGCAAGGAGATTTTATAAAAAGTGCTAGCGTGGTTGAATGTGCTAGTTTTGATTACATAGCAAATTGCACTTTTCAAGATAGCTATATTAATAAACTTGCAAAATTACTAAATAAAACCAAAAAATCAAACCTAGAAAAACTAACTGATAAAATTGGTGTTTATTTTTGTTATGCGATTTTTAGCATTGCATTTTTGTGCTTTTTATATAATATGAGCGATATTCAAGAAGCAATTATTAGAAGCGTTAGTTTATTAATTATTGCTTGTCCTTGCGCTCTTGCACTTAGTGCTCCTGTTGGAAATCTTTTGTGCTTACACGAAGCTTTAAAGCTTAAAGTATTATTTAAAAACTCAAATTATATTGAAAATCTTAGTAAAATTGACATAGCTGTATTTGATAAAACTGGGGTTTTAACAAAATCAAAATTAGTATTATTAAGCCAAATAAATCTAAATGATTATGAAAAAAGCATTTTAAAAGCAATTTTAGATAAAAATAATCACTTCATAGCAAGTTCGTTAAATGAATATATAAAAGATACTAAACCTAGTTTAAAAGACTTTAAGCTCACGCAATTAAGCGGCTTAGGAGTGATTGCAGAATTTGAAAATGATAAATACTATCTAGGTTCTGCAAAATTATTAAATAATCATAATATTAATGCAAATTCTAAAAACGAAACTGAAATGTTTTTTGCTAAAAATGATGAGATTTTAGAGCATTTTGTATTTTCTAATCAATTAAATGATGATGCTTTAGAACTAATAAATTATTTTAAAAAGCAAAATATAAAAGTAATAATGCTATCAGGAGATAAGCAAAAGCCTTGTGAAAAAATAGCAAAAGAACTACAAATTGATGATTTATATAGTGAATGCTTACCCGAAGATAAGCTTAAAATAATTCAAAACCTTAGTAAAAATAATAAAGTCTTAATGGTAGGTGATGGCATAAATGACGCACTAGCTTTAAAATTAGCATTAGTATCAATTAGCTTTAAAAACGCTACTAATTTAGCCCTTAATTCAAGTGATATAATTATGCTTGATAATAAATTAATAGGCATTAAAAACTCTCATTTATTAGCAAAAAGAACTTATAGACTAATAAAAACAAACCTAGCATTAAGCTTTTTATACAATATAATTAGCATTCCATTAGCTTTTATGGGGCTTATAAATCCATTAATTGCTAGCATTTTTATGTCGCTTAGCTCAATTTGTGTGATACTTAATTCTATAAGAATTAAAAATTATGCTAAAAAAATAAAGAATTTAAAATAAGATTTAAATTCTTTTAATTTTTCTTACCTTCATCAATAAAAATTGAGCGTATTGCGTCTGTTTTATCATCTTCTTTTTGCCTTTTGGCCCAGCTCATAATAAGCTCGTCTTTTGCTCTTGTAAGTGCTACATAAAATAATCTTCGCTCTTCATCAATGCCCCCAGCACTTTTGCTAAGTTTTAGATTTGGAAATCTACCTTGCGCTAAGTCAATCAAATAAACAATTTCAAATTCTAAACCTTTACTAGCATGAACGGTTAAAAGCTGAACTCCTTTAGTATTTTCATAATCAATATTTAAAATAGTTTTTTCATAAAATTCTTTAAAAGTATTATAGTTTTTCGCATCGTCTAAAATATATTTACAATTATTTTTAATATTTTCTAGCTTTTGCTCTTTTATTTCATTTACGATTTTTGCACCTTTAAAAGAACGCTTAGCTGCAAGATTATTGATAATCAAGCTAAAAATCTTAGATGAATAAGCATTATTTAATAAAACACTAGGATTATCAATATTTTCATTTTCTTTTAAGAATTTATAAAGTTCTTCAAGAAAGGTTACGTTATCAAATTTTAACTCTTTTAACAATAAAACAGGATTATTTTTAAACTCGGTTGCTAAAAAGCTAAACTCACTTTGCTTAGCTTGATTTTGAGTGCTTGCAAACAGACCAAAAGCCTCATCGCTTTTAGCTAAAAAATCGTAATTATCTTTTTTAATAGGTCTTAAAATACCTTCTAATAAAGAACCATTTCCTAATTCTAAAAATGCTTTATAAATAATATTTACCTTAGCATTTCCAACACCTTTACTCTCTAATAAAATCCCTAAAAAGCTTAAAATATCACTATTTTTATTAGTTAAATTAGCTAAATTTATAAGAGTATTTATTTCTTTTAATTCATAAAAACTACTGCCACCTTTTCTAGCTATTTTAATACCCTTTTGCTTTAGGCTTCTTTCCATTAAATCACCACTTGAATTATTGCGATAAATCACTGCAATATCAGCTCTATTGTTTGCTTCAAGTTTGCTTAAAATATCATTGGCAATGAATTCATATTGTTCGTTTGCTAGATTAAAACTATGTAATTTAATAGGTTTTGTAGCTTCTTTTCTAGTTACGATTAGCTCTTTTGGATATAGCCTTTCGTTTTTTGTAATAACCCTATTTGCAAATTCTAAAATATTGCTAACACTTCTATAGTTTTTATTAAGTGAATAAATTCTAGCATTTTTATATCTATCTTTAAAACTTCCAATTATTTCTATATTTGCCCCATTAAACGCATAAATACTTTGGTCATAATCTCCTACACAAAAAAGAGATTTTTTAGGGATTGCATCTAAAATCGCACTTTGAAGATTATTTGTATCTTGATATTCATCTACTAAAACTTCATAAAAAGGCTCATTTTTATAATCATTTGTGAAAAAATCCTTAGCATTTAGCAATAAATCATCAAAATCATAATAATTATGAGCTTTTTTTTGCTCTTCGTATTCGCTTAAAACTTTGCAATAAAAATTAATATTATCGCCTTGCTCTTCATAATTAGTCTTTAAATATCCACGAAAATCATCAACTAAATTAGTATTATTAAACCTTGAATAAATATCGGCTAAATATGAATAATCAAACAAATCATCTTTATTAGGAGAATATTTTTCGTAAATACTTTTTAACAAGGCTCTTAATTCACTATTTCGCTTAAGCTGAATATTTTTATGCTTTTTAAGATATTCAAGACTAATTGCGTGAAATGTCCCACTTACAATGCCTTTTATCTTGCTTGAGCCGAGTTTTTTTTCAAGTCTTGCTATCATTTCACGAGCGGCTTTGTTTGTAAATGTAAGTAGCATAATGCTATTTGCTTTAGCACCATCATTTAATAATTTTTCTATCCTTGCAACTATTGTGCTTGTCTTTCCTGTTCCTGCACTTGCTATTATTAAATTACTACCTAAACTAGTATTAACCGCCGCAAATTGTTCATCATTTAATCTATTCAATTATGTTTCCTTTATAAACTAAATACCAAGAAAGTGCTTGAGCCATTCTCAAATACCCCCCCCCGCTAGTTATTTTTCCATTTTCAAATTCTATTTCAAAACCATATTTATTAGTAGCTAAAATTTCCTTTTTTTCTAACGAAAAACAAGGACTTCCGAAACTAAAATATTCATAACCTTTAGGGGCGATTAGGTTTATAATACTAGCACTTATATCAAGATGATTTGTTATCTTACAAGTTGGATAAATCTTAGTCTTTGGATAATACATTATAACAGGAACTAAGTGAGTGGTAAGCAAATCATTACTATCATCTATATTAAATCTTCCATAATGATCACCCGTGATTACAAAAAGACTATCTGGTTCATTTTGTGCTGTTTTTTCTATCCAATTTATTAAGGTTTTTTGATACCAATAAATGGTAGCTAGTTCGTTTTTATACTTTGTGCTTAGTTTTTCTATCTTATCAAATGGGATAGCAAAATCATTTTTTTGCATAAATGCTAAATCATAAGTTGGGTGATTTGTAGTTGTCATAATTATATTAAAATCAAATTCTTTGCTGTTTTTACCAGCATAAGCAAATAAAAAATCATCATAAGCACCCCAATAATTTTGATTAGGATAATTAAGATTTTCAAAATTTTCTTTAAATATATGTTCTTTATCATAGTTTTTATTAATTTGTAACTTATTAGTAAAATCAAATAATCCAGCCCAATTTCTAGCTCCACCAAAATAAAAATTAACTTCATAACCTATATTCTTAAATTGATTAATTAAATTAGTCTTAGGGGCTATAATATTATTAAATTTAGTAAAATTATCATCAGCATTATAATACACACCTAAAAATTGAGTTTGCAAACTTTCAGCAGTATTATTTGCATTATGAATTGCTGGTATATAGGTAGCTTTATGTTTAACAAAAGTATGAATATCACTAAATAAATCACTAAATTTATCTTGCATTATCCAATCAGATAAACTCTCACTTATTACATAATAAATCTTTTTTGGTTTTATTGTATTTTCATCTAATTTAGTTTGTTTTATATAATCATATATGTTTATTTTATTGTCTTGAGTATGAAAGAATTCTCTAGCAGCACTTAACTCATCTCCCACATTAAAATAAGCGAAATCTATATTTTTTAATTTTTTATAATCTTTCAATACCCCACCAAAACCTTTTAAATGTCCAAAAGTACTTGCTTGAAGGGCAGCATTATCGTAAGCTTTTGTAACATTAAAAAGGCTTTTTGCTTTAAATGAAAATTGCTGATTAATACTAAGCATCATAGAAAACGCAAACACTATAAATAGTGCTAACGAATACTTAAAAC
>NZ_JAHCZC010000079.1:0-8426 GCF_018501135.1 Campylobacter sp. 2018MI13
ATATTAGTATTGAAAACTATAATTTTCAAATTAGTATTTTAAAACCATATCACCACTCTGCAATTTTAATAAAACTGAAGATTTTAGCAAGTCTTTTTTTTGCAACTATTAGTTCAAATGCTATTTTAAGCTTACTTGTTGCGTTTAATAGCATTTTGAATTATGTTTTATAAACTCATATATTTTATTGGACAAAAGCTCAAAATTATTAAGCTTAGCAGCATTATTAAAACCAGCTAATTCACTATCGTAATCTCCCGCAAACTTCACAGGCACAGCTAAAGCACCAATTCGGGCTAAATTGCCACTTAGTTCATCTTTAAAATTTTTTTAACTCTTTACTTACTAATTTAGTAATACTTACATTCAATTTATCCATATCATTAGCACTTAGCTTTTTAATGCATAATTGTATAATACAAATGCGTGATATAAGTAGCTCTTATTGAGCGACAAGGGCTTTAAATGTATATTGTAGGCTAATATACAAGGCTTTAATGCTTCGCTAGCAAGGTAACTTAGTCTAGTCCGCCTGTCAATCAATATCATAAAATGACTCAATATAATATTTGCTATTGATATCTTTTGAAGTCAAATATATATAATGCTTAAGCACTTTTTAAATACTTATTTTAAACTAAATATCAAATATGCTTTAAGTTAAGGCAAATGCAAGTGCCGTTGTTTTAAGTGTAGTGTTGTTTTATATATTTTGAATTTGATTTGTATAAAAGGTTTTAGTTTATAAAACAAGAAAATTATTATTCTTGTTTTTTGCTCTGGTATTTTGCTAATTCACTTTTTTGCATTTTTAATATATGTTCATCTGTTACTAGAACATAAAAAATACCTTCAAATACACATACTTCTCTTATATATGCTTTTACTAAAACTTCTCTTTTTTTACTATTATCAAATTTAGCAGTTGCTTCAAAAGATATAATATCCCCTATTTTAGCCGGCGCAAAAAAACTAGTTCTTGAGCCTATAACACAGGTATTTTTTTTGTTAATTGCTACTTGTGCAACATAAGCTCCTGCAGAATATATAAAACCATTATGCGCTAAACCTTCAGAATCTGAAATTAATTCAGATGTTATTTTTAATTGCAGATTTGCTTTATTTTCATCTGTTTCGGTAATGTTGCCACAAATTTCTGTATTTATTGTAGGGCAAGCTTCAACATTGATTTTAATCTCTGTAGAATTTTCTTCTATATCATTTTTTTCTTCAGCCATTTCATACCTTTAATTTTATATATATTCTTTTTGGTGCAGGATAACCTTCTTTTGTAAAATCATCATCTTTTAAAAAATCTTCCAAGCTATATCCATCAATCCAATCTGTTTTCCTTTGCTCTTCTATTGTTGTTTTAGAAGTTGCTAATATTTCAAATTCTTTAAAATTAGCTTTTTTACACCAATTTTGCAATGCTTTAATACTTGGTATAAAATATACATTAGACATTTTTGCATAACTTGTATCTGGAACTAAAGCAAAAGGTTGTTCGCTATCAAAATAAATAGTATCTAAAAATACAATCCCATTAGTGTTTAGACTTTGTTTTAATTGTTTTAGCATTTGCACTGGGTCGCTTCTGTGATAAATCACCCCTAAGCAAAAAATTACATCAAATTTATGATTGTAGCTTGGCAAATCAGCTACCCCTAATCTCTCAAATACAATATTCGTTTTAAATAAGGAATTTAAAAAAGTAAATTGCTCATAGCATCTTTGAGAAGGGTCAAATCCGACAATCTTAGTCGGTCTAAATTCTTGCATTCTAAACATATAATAACCATTGTTGCACCCAACATCAGCCACTATTTTATTCTCAATACAACCAATATGCTTTTTTAAAATATTATATTTTATATTGCTTTTCCACTCACTATCTATAAAAATATTATTTATTTTAAAAGGCCCTTTTCTCCAAGGTTTAAGGCTTTTTGCTTTAATTAATAAATCTTCTTCATTTAATGTATCATCATAAATTTCAACAATATCATCAAAAATAACTTTCATTATCCCTCATGCCCTAAAATTTTTGCTGTTAAATCTATAAAAACATCATTTAGCATTTCATTTAGCAAAGCATCATTATTAAATATAAATTCTTCAACTTGTGTATAGTCTATATTTTGCTTTTCTAATAATAATTTTAATGCTAAAAATTCTTTACTATGCGTTACTATAGTATTTTGAACTGCACCTCTTGGTGCGTTTTGTAATACATCTATTAGTTTTTCTTCTGGTGTGGTCTCAAATAATTTATCAAAATCATCCATTTTAATTCTCCAATAACTTATTTAAATAAAAATATATTTTAACTAAATAAATTATCATACAATTGATTTTTATGTTTTGTTTTTTTGTATTGATTTTGCTTTTTTATTTTCTCTAGAGTATTAAATTTGCTAATTAACTCAAATCTGTCTAATTGAGAAAAACAGCATAAATTCACAAAATTTTCTAATTCTTTTGAATATGTAGAATCAAGATAAACAGGCTCACATTTATTTAGTAATTTTAAATTCTGCTCTATACTAGATGCGAAAATACTATCTGAAAAATCTTCTTTTTTTAAGGCTAAAGCAAAGCGATTAGCAGCTTTTTCTAAAGCTCTTAAGTATTTTACACGCTTTGCTTTATCGTTCATAATTATTTATTAGCTCTTTCTATATACTCGCCTCTTTGAGTATCTACTCTAATAACTTCCCCTTCTAATACATGGAAAGGTATTTGAACAACTGCACCGCTTTCTAAAGTAGCTGGCTTTTTATTAGAGCCTTGTGTGTCACCCTTGAAATTCGGTTGAGTTTCAACTATTTTTAGTTCAACAACTTGCGGAACTTCAACGCCTATTGCTTTTCCGTTATGGAATAATACGCTTACATTCATACCATCAATCATCCATTTTCTACTTTCGCCAACATCTTCTTCTGTTATAGCTACTTGCTCATAAGTCTCATTATCCATAAATTGGCAAAATTCTCCATCATCATATAAATATTGCATTTCTTTTTCTACTAAATTAGGAGATTCACATTTATCACCTGCATGGAAAGTTTTTTCTAAAACCTTACCATTTATGAAAGATTTTATTTTTATTCTTACGAAAGCAGGACCTTTACCTGGCTTTACATGTTGATATTCCACTATTTTATAAGGAACACCTTCTATTTCTATTTTTAAACCCTTTTTTAAATCACCCATTGAATAAGATGCCATTTTGTTAATCCTTTAAAATTAAATTAAATCCAAATTTCTTCAAAATCAGAATTGATATTATAGTTTTTTAAACTATCTATAAGGTAATGTAATAAAGAAATATTGTTAGTATCTATGACTATCTGAGAATATTTTTTATTATTAATTAAAAAATATTTCAAATTTAAATTAGATATAGTTTGCTTTACACAAAATAAAGAATAATTATCGTTTTTATCTATATTTAATTTAAAAAATTTCTTTTTACTTAAATTACCTGTATCTTGTAATTCAAAATGAACATAAAGTTCATTTGATATTGGGTAAGAATCTCCCAATTCATCTTTAGCTAATTTAGCATACCACTCATTATTTGATATTTTATTTTTAATAATTTCAATATTTTCATCAATAATTTTAGAAATCTGCAAATCTTTATAATTTGCAGATTTTATTAATAGCATTAAAACCAATACTAAAATAAAAAAAATTATTCCAAATATAAAATATAACGAGTGTTGTTTCATTACTATTGTAATTGATCTTTAATTATATCACCTATTGTAATTTTATCATCAGAATTAAATTTTTCTAAATCTTCACGAGTTTTAATTAAATTTAATTTTTTTATACTTAAGCGAATTTTACCATTTCTAGTGAAAATTAAAGCTCCTTCAATTTCATCTCCAATATTAGGCTTAACTTCTCCTAAATCTTCATTTTTAATTAAAGCTTCAACTTTATCATTTACTTTAACGAACACTCCAAAGTCTTTAATATCGCTTACAATACCTTTAATAACATCACCTAATCTATGTTCTTTAGCAAATAATGAACTAGGACTTTCTTCTAAATGTTTAACACTTAAAGAAATTTTTTGGTTTTCACTATCAATTTTTCTAATTTTAACTTTTACTTTATCCCCTACTTTATAAACTTTTTTGCAAGTTTCATTTTCAGTCCAAGATATATCATCATTTAATAATAAACCTTCAATATTGTCAATTTTAACAAAAGCTCCAAAATTTGTAATAGTGCTAATCTCGCCTTCAACAATATCTCCTGCTTTAAATTTCTCATTAAAGCCATCAAAAGGTTTTGGAAGTAAATTTTTAAAAGATACTCTTAAACGGCGTTTTTCATAATCTATTTCAATTACTTCAACATCAATTTCTTGACCTTCTTTTAAATAATCTCTTGGATTTTTAACATTTTTATCCCAAGAAATTTCACTTATATGTAAAAATCCTTCAATATCATTTCCTAAATCTACAAAAGCTCCATAATTTTCAATATTAGAAACTACTACTTTTAAAATATCTCCAATTTCTAAGCTATCTTTAATTTCATCCCAAGGGTCACTTAAAGCTGCTTTGATTGATAAAGAAATATGTTTTTTCTCTTCATCATATCCTACAATTTTTACTAAAACTTTATCCCCTTCTTTGTATAAAGTACTAGGATTTACAGGACCTTTATAAGATATTTCGCTATAATGAACTAAGCCATCAACTCCACCAATATCAACAAACATTCCATAGCTTGTAAGTTTTCTAACAACACCTTCTTTAAGTTCTGAATCGTTGATTATATTATTAATTAATTCTTTTTTCTTTTTGCGGTCTTCTTCGTTTGCTTTTCTTTTTGACACAACTATACTTTGTGTTTCTTCATCAATTTTTAATATTTTAACTTTAATTTTTTTATTCATTAAAGTATTAATTTCTTTATGAGAGCATTGTGATTTTGGTAAGAAAAATTCTACTTCATTATTATCTACTGCAACAAAGCCACCACGATTTTTCCCTATGATTTTTACTTCAAAAGTATCGTTATTGTCTTCATTATAGTTTTTAATAAATTCAACTACTTTTTCTTTACGAAGTGCTTTTTTGTATGATAATAAACGGCGTCCATTATAACTACCTACAACTGTTACTTTAATAACATCATCAACATTAAACAATAGCTTATCATCTTTTGTGATTTCACTAATATTTAAAACACCTTCTGATTTATCTTGTATATCAACAAATACTTCGTCGCCTTCAATTTTAATAATTTTTCCATCAATTACTGAAATATTTTCAGGATTTTTTTCGCTTTCAAACTCATCTAACATTGCCGCGAAATCAATGTTTTCTAAATCTTCTAAATTGTTATGAGCTCCATTTAACTTAGCCATTTTGGTCCTTTTGTAATAAAATTAATCAAATTAAGAAATGATTGTGCCCTATTCTATCACTATTTCACTTATGACTATTTAATATTAAGTAAAATTTTCTATTTTTTTAACAACTTTATCAATAATCCATTCAGGTGTGCTAGCTCCTGCACTAATTCCGCATAGATTTTTATCCTTAAACCAATTAAAATCTAATTCATTTTCATTTTCAATTAAATAACTATCTTTGCAATGCTCTTTTGCTATTAAAAATAATTGCTTTGTATTTGAGCTATTTTTACCGCCAACAATTATCATAACATCACTTTTCATTGCAAGAATTTTAATAGCTTCTTGGTTTTTAAATGTTGCATCGCAAATTGTATTAAAAACTCTTACTTCTTTTACTTTTAACATTAAAAAATTAGCTATTTGCATAAATTTTTCTACTTTTTTTGTAGTTTGACTTACTAAAGCTACTTTATTTTTAAACTTAATATCTATCAGTTCTTTTTCATCTAAAACTACATAATTATTAGTAGTAGCATAACTTCTTACGCTTTTTACTTCTGGATGATTGCTATCTCCAAAAATAACAATTTCATACCCTTCGTTGCTCATTTTTTCCACAATTTCTTGTGGCTTTTTAACGAAAGGGCAAGTTGCGTCTATAATTTCTCTACCACTTTCTTTTAATATGTCTAAGTCTTGTTTTGTTATTCCATGCGTTCTTATAATAGCCTTTTTCTCATCATTTAATTCTGTTATATCATTAATAGTCTTTACATTAAAATCGTTCTTTAATCTTGATATTTCATCATTATTGTGAATTAATGGCCCAATGGTGGCTGCATCTTTAGTCTTCTCTGCTTGTTTGATAGCTCTTTTAACTCCAAAACAAAATCCGTAACTTTTAGCTAATTCTATTTTCATATTTTATTGTCTTTCAAATAAAGATAAAATTTCATAAAAATTTGTAAAAGAAGCATCTACACATTCAACATTGTCAATTTCTATTTCATAATCTTTAGCTAGCAAAGAAAAACTCATAGCTATTCTGTGGTCTGCAAAACTTTTTAGCATTACATTATTATTTTTTATACTTTTTCCAACAACCATAAATCCATCTTCAAATTCTTCGTATTCAACACCTAAAATTGAATAATTTTCAAGGACAGCCTTTATTCTATCGCTTTCTTTTACTCTTAATTCTTTTGCATTTTTGACAATAGAATTTCCTTCAGCATATAAAAATGCTATTGATAATGCTGGTATTTCATCAATTAGCCAAGAAATATTTTCACTAACTTCAACAGCCTTTAATTTAGAACTTTTTATAGTAATGGTTCCTATATTTTCATAATCATTTTTCTCTATTTGATATGTAATATTTGCCCCCATTTTTTCAAGAATTTTAAATGCTTCAATTCTAGTTTTATTTAAAAGCATATTTTTTAAAACTAGAGTGGAATTATCACTGATAGCACATAAAACAGCAAAGAAAAATGCAGAAGAAGGGTCATTTGGAACTTCTATTTCATACGATTGTAATTTATCTTGTAATGGTTTTACTTCTATTTTAGAACCATCTGTTTTTATTGGTGCTTTTATCATTTTTAATAAATTTTCTGAATGGTCTCTGCTTAATTCGCTTTCGTATATTTCGCAACCATTACTCAATAATCCAGCTAATATTAATGCAGTTTTTACTTGTGCTGATTTTAGAGTATTTTCAAAAGTAAAATAATCTATTTTCTTTCCCCTAATTGCTAAAGGAGCATAATTTGCCCCTTCTCTACCATCAATTTTAGCCCCTAGTTTATTAAGTATATCGCTTACTCTTTTCATAGGTCTTTTGTTTAAATATTCATCTCCGCTTAAAACAAAAAAACCATCTTGACTAGCTAAAAAACCAATTAAAAGTCTCATTAGTGTCCCAGAATTTCCACAATCTAAAACTACATTAGGAGATTTGATAGCATTAGGCGGTGTTATAACTAATTCATTTTTATCTTCATATATTTTTATTGTAGCACCTAAATTTCTTACAACTTCTAAAGTATGTAGGCAATCTTGTGCGTAAAGATAGTTTTTAACCTTACACTCCCCATTAGTTAATAAAGAAAATAAAGCAGCTCTATGAGAGATAGATTTATCTGCAGCTATATTTTCCAAAACTAAATCAAATTGTTTATTTAATGCTTTTATTCTCATCTTAATTTTAATCCTATTTTATCTAATTCACTAATAATTTCATTCATTTCATTATTTATATCATCATTTTTTAATACTTTTTCATCATCAACAAATGAAAAGCTTATACTTAAACTTTCATAATCTTTTAAGCTTTCATCTTGATATAAATCTACTATTTTAAAATCTTTTAAATTCTTAATGCTTAATTTATTTATAGTTGATTTTATAACTGAATAATCATAGTTTTTAGGCACTAAAATACTTAAATCTCTAGTTGTTCCTTGGAATTTTGAATAAGCTTTTGCTTGTATAAAATCATACTCTAAAGCATTAAAATCAATTTCGCATAAATAAGTAACCGGTAATTCTAATTCATTTTCTAAATGTAAATCTAATCTTCCAACTACCCCTATTTTTTGATTGTTTTTATAAATATCAGCTCTTTCAAATTCGCTAAATAAATGATAATCACTAGATTTTAATTGAAAATCCTTTAATATTGTTTTTAATTCATTTAAGAATGTGAAAAAATCAACATTTTTAGGTTTTGCATGATTTTTTAAATTTGCATTTTCACTTAAGCCAGAGCTAATTAAAGCAAATTTTTTATTTTCTTGTCCGTTTTCATCAAAGACGCTACCAATTTCAAATAATTTTACTGATTTTCTTGAATTATTAAAATTAAAACTAGCTTGTTTTAAAAGTGTGCTAATAATAGAACTTCTTAGCGTATTCATTTCATTTGTGATTGGGTTTATAATTTCATTTTTGATATATTTTAAATTTAATTTTTCTAAAAATTCTTTGCTATCAAAAACATAGCCAATACTTTCAAAATATCCACACATTAAAGCTC
>NZ_JAHCZC010000007.1:0-38685 GCF_018501135.1 Campylobacter sp. 2018MI13
ATTTAGAAGGTTTTACAAAAATTATTAAATTACATTTTAAGGATTTTAAAAACATTTTATAAAGCAAAAGCCCTTTTTATAAATCACTTATATTGTAAAAATTAAGCTCAAATAACGATTATAAATTTTGAACCTGTATTGTTTAAGGGTATTATTTTTATTCGTTATTAAGCAATACTAATTGTAAATTTTATAAGCAATCTTAAAAATAAAATATATTTTTATAATTTACTTATTTAATAATTCACCTACAAAATCACTCATAGAATAATTTTTATTCTCTTTAGTAATAAGCCATTTTGCTACATTAATAGCACCTTTAGCAAATATTACTCTAGAATTTGCATTATGAATTAATTCTATACTTTCATCATCTCCATAAAATCCAACACTATGATACCCTGCAACGCTTCCACCTCTAAGGCTTACTAAACCTATTTCGTTATCTTCTCTTTTGCCTTCTCTATTAAAGCAAATCTTATGCTCTTTATTTAAAGCTTTATTTCTAGCTTCAAGTGCATTTTTTGCTAATGTTAGAGCTGTTCCACTAGGAGCATCAACTTTATGCTTATGATGTTTTTCATAAATTTCTATATCAAATTCTTTTAAAGCAAGTGCAGCAATTTTCGTAAGTTCATTTAATATTGCAACACCCAATGAAGTATTAGAAGCCCAAAAAAACTTACCTTTATAAGTTGTAGCTTTTTTAAAATATTCATCTTTAAGCCCAGTAGTTCCAACAACTAAAGCTGGTGGATTATCTAATAAGCTAGCTTTTTCAAGTAACTCAACACTAGCAGCAGGAGTAGAAAAATCTATTATAACATTAGCTTTAAAAAGCTCATTATAATCATTATTTTCCTTAGTAAAAGAATATACTAAATCAATATTCTCATCAGCCAAAGCTAGTTTTACTAGCTCCTTACCCATTCTACCATTTGCCCCAAATACTGCTAGATTTATCATTTTATTATAATAGTGAGTTTAATTTATCAGCTAAAGCTTGTTTTGCTTGAGCACCAATTACTGTATCAACTATTTCGCCATTTTTGAAAAATAACATAGTAGGAACTGAACGAATTCCAAACTCAGCAGCTAATTCTTCACAATCATCAATATTAACCTTAGCCACTAATGCTTTACCTTCAAATTCATTTGCTAATTCTTCAATAGCAGGTGCAAGCATTCTGCAAGGTCCACACCATGGTGCCCAAAAATCTACTAAAGCAACGCCTTTTTTAGCTAAATTAATATTTTCACTTGTTAATTCTTTTGCCATTTTATTCTCCTAAAAAAATATTTGTAAATAAAAATTATCATCTAACTTAGTTAATGAATATTTATTTTATTAAAGCACAATAACACAAATTACAATAAGGAAAAATTATGATATTTAGTGATGAAGAATTAATTGAACCTTGTTTAAATGTCCTAAAATCAAAGCTTCACATACTTCATAATGATGGTGGTGATTTGGAGTTTTTGGGTGTTAAAAACGGGGTTGTTTATATAAAATTACTTGGTGCTTGTCATGGTTGTGCTGCTGCAAATACCACTTTAAAATTAGGGCTTGAAAGGGCTTTAAAAGAACAAATTGATAGCAATATTTCGCTAATAAATCTTGAAGGTGGAAAGGAAGCTTTTGAAAAACTATGAAAGTTAATTTAGATAATTCTTACATAACAGATAATTCAAATGAATGTGAAAAAGGTTGTTATTTTTTACTAACTAATTCAAATTCCAAATACGAAAACGATGCAAAATCTAAAGGTGCTTTAGTAATTAACGAAGCAAAAGCAAGAGAACTTTTAAAAATCAATGAAAATATAAAAATTATAGGTATAACAGGCACAAATGGTAAAACCACTACCGCTGCTGCAATTTATTCTATATTGCTTGATTTAGGTAAAAAAGTATTTTTATGTGGAACTCGTGGGGCATTTTGTAATGATAAAAAAGTTGCGGCAAAATCTTTAACAACAGGATTTTTATTAGAATTATTATCGTATTTACAAATTGCAACTTTAAATAATTGCGAATATTTTGTAATGGAAGTAAGCTCTCACGCAATTGCACAAAATCGCTGTGGAGATATGAAATTCACTGCTAAAATCTATACTAATTTAACTCAAGACCATTTAGACTTTCACGAAACTTTTGAAAATTATGCAAATTGTAAAGCAAGTTTTTTTCAAGATGAATGCTTAAAAATAATAAATCAAGATGCTTATAAATTTTCTTATAATGTAAAAGGTGCTATTACTTATGGTATAGAAAATCCTGCTTTATATAGTGTAAAAGCTTATACATTAATTGATGGTATTGAAGCAGTTTTTGCTGTTAAAAATGAGCTTTATGAGATTAGCTCTTCTTTAAAAGGCTTATTTAATATCTATAATCTTCTTGCAGCTTTTGCTTGTGTTAATGAATTGGTAAAACCTAATAAAGATGATTTAACTAATACTATTGCTAATTATGCAGGGGTAATGGGAAGAATGCAAAGCATTCCTAATAAATATAATAAAGAAATAATAGTAGATTTTGCCCATACTCCAGATGGAATTGCTAATGTGTTAGAAGCAATGAAGCATAAAGAATTAATAGTAGTATTAGGTGCAGGTGGTAATCGCGATAAAAGTAAAAGAACTCCTATGGCAAAAATAGCTAGTCATTATGCAAAAACTTTATTTTTAACAAGTGATAATCCAAGAGATGAAGAACCCATTGCAATTCTTAAAGATATGATAGATGGCTTAAGCGAAAACGAATTAAAAAATATAAATATTGTAATTGATAGAAGATTAGCAATTTATAAAGCACTTTTAGCTCAAAATAAAAATGAATGTGTTATGATTTTAGGTAAAGGTGATGAAGATTACCAAGAAATAAAAGGTGTAAAATATCCATTTTTAGATGAAAAAGTAGCACTTGAATGCTTAGATGAAATACACAATTATGAAGAAAAAATTAGATTGAAAGGTGAATATGTTTAAAGATTTTGATTTTTCTAAAATGCAAGAAATGTTGCAAGATGTCCAAAATAAAGCTAAAGAATTTGAAAACGAATTAGCAAATAAAGAATTTGTAGCAAAAAGTGGTGCTGGAATGGTAGAAGTTAAAGTAAATGGAAAATTTCAAGTAATTGATATAAAAATAGATGATGAATTATTAAAAGACAAATCATCTATGCAAATATTATTAATTTCTGCACTAAATGAAGCATTAGAAAGTGCAAGTTCAAGTACAAAAAATGCTGCGGCTGATATGTTTTTTAAGGCAGGAAAATGAGAAAACTTGCATTATCTTTAATGTTAGTAGCGACCTTATTTGGCGTAGAGCGACCTACATTTGATGATTATTTAGCATGTTATGAAAAAAATAAAGCAAGTATGTTAAATTACGAAGGCTTACCTGCTTTTGTGTTAGATGAAAATCTTTTAGCTGTAGTAAAATTACCTGATACAAAATTAAATTCATACATTAAATACGACCCATTTTTAAATCTTTATTTAGTAAGGACTGATTTTTCTTTAATAAAGCCAATCACAGATGATGAAACAACAAGAACTAGAAATGATTGGCTAGGAATTATTGATGCTAAAAAAGAGTATATAGGACATTTAAAATATCTAGCTCAAGGTTTGTTTGAAAGAGATAAACTTGATTTTAATACAAAAATTGGTTTATTAAATTCTCCTTGTTGCAAGGTTTTGGGTATTAGTTTATTAAATGGAGAATTCATAGGCAATCGTTATTTAAATCATTTTAAAAAATATAATGATGTTTATTGGGGCGATATTGGTGCTACATTTACTCAAAGAGGGGATAGATATTTTGTAAGTGGTATTACTTTTAATAGCAACTTAAGATTAAATGATGAAATCTTAAGCATAGATGATAAGCCTATAGAATCACTTAGAGCATTAAATGAAAGAATACTTTTTGCAGAAAATCAAAGCACTATTTATTTAAAAGTTTTAAGAGATAATGAAGAAATTAATATAAGCTCTGTTGTAAGTCCTAAAATATATGAACAACCAGTATTTACAACAAAAAAAGCAATTGTTAAAAAACAGATTTCAAATTCTTTAGGAATAACTTTAGATAATAATCTAAATGTAATAGGAATTTCAAATAAAAATTTAGGCTTTAAGCTAAAAGATAAAATCCTAAGAGTAAATAATGTAATAGTAAATACTAAAGCAGATTTTAATAAACAAATTCAACAAAGCGGTGTTTTAAATATATTAATTCAAAGATATATTAAAGACGAGAATAAAAACGGGGATTTTCAATTCTTTATAACAATTAACAAAGGAAAATAAATGTTAGAAAAAATGTCAAATAATTTAAGATTTTTAAGTGTAGATATGATTAATCGTGCAAATAGTGGTCATCCAGGCGTAGCAATGGGACTTAGTGATATTTTAGCAGTGCTTAGCACAAAAATTAATCTAAATACAAAAAATCATATAAATCGTGATAGATTAGTATTTTCAGGCGGACACGCAAGTTCTTTAATATATTCGTTTTTACATTTAAGTGGATTTAATTTAAGTCTTGATGAGCTTAAAAATTTTCGCCAATTAGGCTCACTTGCAGCAGGGCATCCTGAGATTAAAACTCACGGAGTAGAAATAGATACAGGCCCACTTGGTCAAGGTATTGCAAATGCTGTTGGTTTCGCAATGGCAGCAAAATTTGCTAGTAGCAAACTAAATAATTCGTTAAATCATAAAATATACTGCCTTTGTGGAGATGGGGATTTGCAAGAAGGAATTAGCTATGAGGCTTGTTCTTTAGCAAATGTTCATAATTTAAATAATTTAGTATTAATTTATGATAGTAACGAAATTAGTATTGAAGGCGATGTAAAACAAGCATTTCGTGATGATATAAAGGCTAGATTTAATAGCGTTGGCTTTGATGTTTATACTATTGATGGGCATAATTTTGATGAAATTAGCAAGGCTTTAGAAATGACTAAAAATGCTGAGCGTCCAAGTATTATCATAGCTAAAACCAAGATTGGAAAAGGTGCTTGTGAATTAGAAGGAAGCGAGAAAACTCACGGCTCACCACTAGGTGCTGAACTAGCTTTAAAAGCTAAAAAAGCTGCTAATTGGAATGAAGAAGAGTTTTATATAGATAGCGAAGCTAAAAATGGCTTTGAGAAAATGTGTAAAAGAAGTGATGGGTATTTTGCAAGTTGGGATAAAGCAAATAAATTTAGTGATGAACAATTAGAATTTATAGCTTATTTAGAAGGCAAAAAAGATTTAAATGTGGATTTTTCTAAACTTGATTTAAGTAAAAATTACGCTACAAGAGATAGCAACCACGCTTGTCTAAACGAAATAGCAAAACAAATTCCTACATTTTTAGGTGGTTCAGCAGACTTAGCACCATCAAATAAAACTTATCTAAAAGATTATGCAGATATTAGAAATGGTGGTAAAAATATAGCTTTTGGTATTCGTGAGCATGCAATGGGTGCAATTATAAATGCAATGGCAAGATATGGTTTGCATCCGTTTTGTGCTACATTTTTAGTATTTAGTGATTATTTAAAGCCTTCAATAAGATTAGCGGCTTTAATGAATTTGAAAGCATTTTTTGTATTTTCACACGATAGCATAGGAGTAGGAGAAGATGGTCCAACTCATCAACCAATTGAGCAAATCAGCACTCTTAGAAATATTCCTAATCTATACACTTTCCGTCCTGCTGATATGGCTGAAAATATAGCTTGTTGGCAAGTGGCTTTAAAGCTAAATAATCCAAGTGCATTCACACTTAGTCGTTCAGCACTTCCAAGCTTAAATACAAGTATTCCTGATATTAGCAAGGGAGCTTATTTTATAAAATATAGCGATAATGCAGAAGCTACAATAATTGCAAGTGGTAGTGAAGTTGCACTCGCACTTGAAGTTGCAAAAGATAAAAATATAAATGTATTAAGTATGCCTTGCTTTGAATTATTTGATAAAGAATTTGATAAATCTTTATTAAAAGGCAAGATTATCGGAATAGAAGCTGCAAGGTCTTATGAATTATATAAATACTGCGATGAACTTTTCATAATGGATAGTTTTGGCGCTAGTGGTAAAGAAAAGGATGTATTTAAATATTTTGGATTTGATGCAGAAAAAATAAAAGAAAAACTATAAGTTTAAAGGCAATTTATTTGCCTTTAAATCAATTCTTCTATTTGTAATTTATAAAGATAAGCACTAATTAATAAAAATCTAATTTTAGCACTACAGAACTAAAGGCAATTTATTTACCTTTAAATCAATTCTTCAATCATACCTTTTATATTTGCAATTCCTAAAGATAAAGCACTAATTAATAAAGCTCTAGCCTTAACATCACTTAAATATTCACTCATAATTACACCATTTTTAATCAAATCAACTTCAGCTCCAGCATAAGCATAGGTTCTAAGACCTGCTTTACCACTTTCACATCTACTTGTCATAATTATTGGAATATTTGCTTTTTGAATAATTGGCATAGCTCTAGCCATTACATGCCCTGCTCCATAGCCACTAATTACCAAACCATCATAATTATTTAAAGCATATTCAAGCATATCATTGTCAAAATCAAGGCACATTTTTAGTAAGGCTACTTTTTTAGTAATTTCTTTTAAAGGCTTTAGTTTTAGCCTTTTATAATTATTATTAAATAAATAAAACCTACCTTCTTTAATCTCTCCAACCAAGCCACGATTAAAACTTGTAAAAGTTTCAAGACTAAATGAATTGCTTTTATGGATAAATTGTGCTGAATGAACACTATCATTTAATACACAAAGCACACCTAAACCCCTTGCTAACTCACTATTTGCTAGAGTAATTGCATTGCTAATATTAGCTAGATAATCACTTCCTAACTCGCTAGGATTTTTCATAGCACCTGTAAAAATTAGTGGCTCATCTAAATCCCAAAATAAATTACAAAAAAATGAACTTTCTTCTAAAGTATCAGTTCCTTGAGTAATAATTACAGCACGAGAGCCTTTTTTAATCTCTTCTTTTGCAAGATTTAAAACTTCAATTAACATTGAAAAAGTTATATTTGGACTTGAGATATTGCTAAAAGTTATTGCATTAATGTCTTTAAATGAACTTGTTAAATCATCAGCATTTAGGCTAGGAATTGCTCCTTCGCCTAAATTACGCATAGAAATTGTCCCGCCAAGAGATATTAAACTAAGCATTTCTTACACAATCTATTAAATATCTTACATTTTCTACTGGAATATCAGGTAAAATTCCATGCCCTAAATTAAATATATGAGCCTTACCTTTTGTAAGTTCTTTTATGATTTCAACGCCTTCTTTTATAGCTTTTTTGCTATAAAGTCTGCAAGGCTCAAGATTTCCTTGTAATACATAAGGAGTTTTTGCTGCTACTTGAAGTGGAGTGCTCCAATCAACACCTAAAACATCAATTTTTGCATCCAAGCATTCAATAAAACCACCTACTCCTTTAGGAAAAGCAATTATTGCAATATGTGGGTATTTTGTCTTTAAATAACTTGCTAAATCTTGAATATATTTCCAAGCAAATTCCAAATAAGCACTAGGCTCAAGCGCATTAGCCCAGCTATCAAAAATCTGAATAGCATTAGCACCTGCTTTTATTTGATTTTCACAGTATTCTTTTAAAACTTCAGTAATTTTTGCTAATAATTTATGTGCTAAGGCTGGATTTTCATAAATCATTCTTTTGCTTTTTGCATAAGTTTTAGAGCCTTTTCCTTCTATCATATATGTTGCTAAAGTCCAAGGAGCACCACAAAATCCTATTAAAGCTTTATTTGAAGCTAATTTTTCACGAGTTAATTTTATAGCGTCATAAACATAAGTTAATTTATTAGCTGCATTTATATTTAATTTTTCTACATCAATTTCACTTGATATTATCTCATCAAAAACAGGACCTTCACCTGCTTCAAATCTAAGTGGTAAGCCCATCTCAAGTGGCACTACTAAAATATCTGAAAATATAATAGCCGCATCAAAATCTAGTATATCCACTGGTTGAAGCGTAACTTCACTAGCTAATTTATAATCCTTACAAAGACTTAAAAAATCTCCTGCTCTAGCACGAGTAGCCTTGTATTCAGCTAGGTATCTACCTGCTTGACGCATCATCCAAATAGGCATAACATCACTTTTTTTTCCAAAACAAGTATCTATAAATATCATCTTTGCTCCTTAGTGTTCTTTAGATTTATTATCACTTTTATGTAAAGCCCATAATCCAAGGCAAATACACATAATACCGATTGCTAAATAAAGCATATCCATACTTGAGCTAAATTTTAAATTAAGTGCGTGTTGGAAAAAATTAACAACTAAAACCATAATAATAACTTTACCAAGCTTATCTTTTAGCTCATCTAAACTATGAACTTCTAAAACCTTGCTTTGTTTATATTGTTTAAATTCTTCAACATCGCTTATAAATAATTCATATATTCCAAAAGAAAATATATAAAAAACTAAAGCCATTAAATATAAATCAACAGCTCCAACTATAGTGCTTACAGCTTCTTCGTGAATATCAATATCAGCACCTAAAAAATAATAAGTATATGTAACTTTTATGACCTTATACACATCAAAACTAGCAATAAAAAATAACATAAAAGCACCTAAAAGACCAAAAATAACAGGTAAGATTGTAATAAACCTAGAATTTACTAGGAATTTTTCAAAATATTTTTCTAACATTTATTCCCTTATTTCATAAAATCCGAATTGTTGGTATTCGTGTGGTTTATTATAAAAATCTTTTGTAGTGCTTTGATAAATATGACTTAAACTTAACTTAAAGTTATTTGAATTTTTATAAGTAAAATTACTTTGTTGTAAAAACAACCAATCTATTTGATTTTTGAAAAGTTCTAAGGCATTAAACCCGCCTTCAATCATTACAAATTTAATATTTTGCTCTTGCAATTCATCTTTTAATTTTAAAGGATTTTTACCAAAAATAATTTCTCTATTAGTTTTAAAAATATTTAGAGATTTAAAATTAGAATTTAAATCTTGAAAATATTTTGAAAATACTAATAAATTAGGTGCTTTTTTGCTAGTAGAATATCTAGCATCAAGCATAGGATTATCAAGTCTTAAAGTATTGCCACAAATTATTAAATAATCTATATTAGTTCTAATTTCGTGAAAATATGTCCTTAAATACTCATTACTAATACTACCTTCATTGTTATAATTTAGATTAATTGCTAATTTAAATAAAACAAAAGGCTTATTATCTAGCCAGAATTTGAATGGAGCAATTAATTTATCGCATTCATCTTGTAAAATTCCAAGATTTACTTTAATTCCAGCTTGTCTTAATTCATTTATACCATTTTGAGAACTATCACTTGAGCCTATATTTACTTCTTTAACTTTATATTTTATTAATAATTCATGACAAGGTGGAGTGCGACCTTGCTTACTGCAAGGCTCTAAAGTTACATAAAAAACACTATCTTTTAAAGCATCTTTTCCATATTTTTCTAAGATTTCATTCACACATAATCTTTCTGCGTGAAATGTTCCTGCTTTTTGGTGTGCTTTAATACTTAAAATCTTGCCGTATTTATCTAATACTAGACAACCTACGGCAGGATTTGGATAAGTTAAGAATTGATATTTCCAAGCCTCTTTTAAGGCTAGGTTCATATAAAAATCACTTCCTAAATTCAAGTTTTTTAACTCCAATAGCTTTATAAGCATCAATTCCTGCAGTTATCTTGCCTAATTTTAAATCAATTTGCTCTATTAAGCTATTTTGTAAAGCTCTTTCGCTATCTAAGAATTCTAAAAAGCTGATTTCTCCTTCATTAAATTTAAGCTTATTAAACTCATAAATTTCTTCTTCTAGTTTTACTATTTCATCATAATCTCTTAATTTAACTTCGGCATTATTATATTTTAAAATAGCATCTTCTATTTCTTTTAACGCAGTTTTTACTACTTTTTCATAGCCTAATACTGCATTATCTTGAGCTAAATTTGCTCTAATTACTTGCTCATCAACATCACCTAAATTAAATAAAGGTTGTAACAAACTAGCAGTAATTGAGCCAACAGGGTCAGAAAATACATTATGTGTATCTCCACTCCAACTAACACCAGCACCTATTGTAAAGGTTGGAAAAAAGCTATCCCAAGCAATTTTTGCATTATTATGAGCTATTTTTACATCTAAAATTGCTTTTGCTATATCAGGACGATTTGTCATAACAGAGCTTGGTATAGTAGCTGGCATAACAAAATCTTCTATTAAGTTATTAGCAAATTTAATTGGTTCTTTTTCTTGATTTAATCCATAAACTAAAATATCTAAAGAATTAATATACAAATCTCTTTCTAATTTTAAACTTCTTAATTTAGTTTGATTTAGAGTAAATTGTTCTTTAGTTTGTAAAAGAACTGATTTTGTAATAAAGCCTAATTTATATTGTTCTTCTTTTAATTTTAAAGTTTTTTCATAGCTATTTATAAAGTCTTCTAAAATTTCTATTTTTTTATTAGTTGCTACAACTTGATAATAAAGTTTTGCAATACTAAATCCAATAGTTTGATAAGTATTTTCTACATCAAATTCGCTAATATTAGCACTATAAATAGCGTTATCTTTAGCCTTACCAAATTTATTTAATAAATCTATTTCATAAGATAAATTAAGACCTAAAGAATGTCCGTAAGTTGGCTTTTGGTGTTTAATTAATCTCTCATTTGCATTAATGCCAAGATTAATACTAGGCTCTCTTTTAATGCCAACACTTACTAAATTTGATTCAGCTATTAAAAGATTATTAATAGCCATTTTAACATCTTCATTATTTTCCATAGCAATCTCAATCAAGCGATTAAGATTTGCATCATTACCTAAACTTCTCCAATCTTTAATTTCAAATTTAGTATTATTATCTAAATTATTTGGAGTTTTAAGCTCATAATTATTAACACTAGAGCAAGCAGCTAAAAATAAAGCTGCGATTGCTGATATTAAAAGCTTATTCATTAATTTGCTTTCCTTTCTTTTTAAAAACCTTATCATTTAAACTCTCTAGTAAATAGAAAAATAAAGGCACAAATAAAATAGATATACTAGAAGCTATAATAATACCACCAACTAGCCCTGTGCTAAGTGAGTGTCTAGCAGCACTACCTGAACCTTCGCTAAATACTAAAGGTAAAATACCAAAACCAAACGCTAAAGAAGTCATAATAATAGGTCTAAATCTAAGTTTTGCCGCCTTTATAGCCGCATCATAAGTATTTAAGCCGTGTTTATATTTTTCTTCCATAGCAAATTCAACAATTAATATAGCATTTTTTGCACTAAGACCAATTAACAATAATAAACCTATTTGAAAATATATGTCATTTTGCATACCCCTTAAATAAGTTGCTGCTAAACTTCCAAATACTGCAAAAGGAACTGCTGTAATTACTGCAAGTGGCATTAACCATCTTTCATATTGAGCTGCAAGTATTAAAAATACAAATACCATACCTAATGCAAATGCAGTAGAACCACTACCACTAGCATTTACTTC
This sequence comes from Campylobacter sp. 2018MI13, assembly GCF_018501135.1. Lineage (NCBI taxonomy): Bacteria > Pseudomonadati > Campylobacterota > Epsilonproteobacteria > Campylobacterales > Campylobacteraceae > Campylobacter > Campylobacter sp. 2018MI13. The sequence continues at coordinate 11,594 of NZ_JAHCZC010000007.1, forward strand.
TTCATAAGAACTTCCTGCCCAAGCATAAGAATATTCATCTTTATTCATAGTTTCATTAAATACTTCAACTATAGCATTAATAGCATCTCCACTAGTATATCCTGGAGCTGGCGAAGCTGTAACTTTTGCAGCTGGGAAAAGGTTAAATCTAGTTACTGAAAACGCTGCTACACTTGGCTTAATATCAACAACACTAGCTAAAGATATGCTTTTGCCTTCACTATTTTTAACATAAATGTTTTCAAGACTTGTTCTTTTATTTCTAAATTCTTCATCGCCTCTTACATTTACTTGGAAATTTTTACCTAAAGCAGTAAAATCATTCACATAAACAGAACCAAAAATTAAATTTAAATTTGAATATATATCACTTAAACTAAGCCCTAAAATTTTAGCTTTTTTCTCATCAACACTTACTTTTAACTCAGGATAATCAGTGTTTAAAGTAGTTCTTGCTTGAGTTAATTCAGGTCTTTTTGATGCTGCTGCAAGTAAAGTATCTATATCTTTTTTAATTTCTTCATAACTTTTACCTGATTTATTTTGCACATACATTTCAAATCCGCCTGTTAAAGAAAGCCCCATAATCGGTGGTGGATTTAAGAAAAATGCAAAACCATCAGGGTCAAGCCACATATTTTTCATCCAAGTATTAGCTAAATTTTCACTATCTCCATTAATACCTAAATCTTTTCTATCTTTATAATCTTTTAATGTAATAAATGAAATTCCAGCACTTGGAGAAAGAGCTGAACTCTCTACATCAAATCCATTTAAAGAAATCATACTTTCTACTGCAGGATTATTCTTAACCATATCATAGATTTTATTATTAAAGGCTAGAGTTTTATCTAGGTTGCTAGAAGATTTTAATTGTGATAAAACCAATACAGCACCCTTATCTTCGCTAGGAACAAGAGAGCTAGGAATAATTTTTAGTAAGGCAAAAATTCCATAAAAGAATATAGCAACCACTATTAAACTTGGAATTACATGTCTTAAAACTTTTGCAACTGCACTACCAAAAATATTAATACTCCAATCAAAAAAGTCATTAAATTTTTTAACTAAATAAAAAGGCTTATCTTCATGGTCTTTTAATAATATACCGCATAATGCAGGAGTTAGCGTTAATGCAACAAAACCTGAAATACAAACAGAAATTACAAGAGTAATTGCAAATTGTCTTTGAATTTGCCCTACAAATCCATCTAAAAATGATACAGGAATAAATACCGCACTTAATACTAAAACGATAGAAATTACAGGTCCGGTTACTTCATCCATTGCCATTTTAGTAGCTGCTTTTACATCTTTTGTAATACCACTTCTAAACACACGCTCAACATTTTCTACAACGACAATAGCATCATCAACAACAATGCCGATTGCTAAAACTAAAGCAAATAATGTAATAAGATTGATTGTAAAACCAAAAACATAAAGGAAAGCAAAAGTTCCAAGTAAAGAAACCGGCACAGCAATTAATGGAATAATAGTTGCACGAAGGTTTTTTAAGAACATATACATAACTATTAAAACAAGTAAAATAGCTTCAACAAATGTTTGAACAACTTCGCTTATACTATCTTTTACGAAATCAGTAGTATCATAAGGCATACTATAAGCAACACCACTTGGGAAGAATTTGCTTAGCTCTTCTAATTTTTCTTGCACAGCTTTAGCTACTGCTATAGCATTTGCACCTGATTTTAAATTAATCATCATAGGAACCATTTTTTTACCATTATTAAGTCCGGCAAAACCATAGTTTTTAGTTCCTATCTCTACTCTTGCTATATCTTTTAAATATAAAATATTTCCATTTGGAAGTGCTTTTATTATGATATTTTCAAAATCACTTACCTTACTAAGCTTACCTTTAGCGCTCATTGTATAAACAAATGGACTAATTTCTTTCATAGGTAAATCACCTATTGTTCCTGTTGGATATTGTGAGTTTTGTTCTCTTATAGCTGCACTTACAACAGCTGGATTTAAATCATATTTATTAAGCTTTTCTGAATCAAGCCAAATTCTCATAGAATAATCTTTAGCTCCAATTACTTCAGCACTACCAATACCTTCTAATCTCTTTAACTCTTCAGCCACATTTAATGTAGCATAGTTACTTAGATAAGTTTCATCACGGCTATCATCAGGAGAATAAAACGAAACAACAGCTAAAATATTTGAGCTAGTCTCATCAACACTAACACCTAATTTTTTAACTTCTTCAGGCATTTTTGCTTGAACGCTTTGAACTTTATTATTAACATCAATTAATGCTTTTGATGGGTCTTTTCCAACCTTAAAATAAACATTTAAAAACATCAAACCACTTGAACTTGAGCTTGAAGTTATATAAATCATATCTTCAACACCATTAATTGCGTCTTCAAGAATACTTGCTACATTTTGAGAAAGCGTAGCTGCATCAACGCCAGAATAATTAGCAGTTACCCTAACCGTTGGAGATGTTACATTAGGATATTCTTCAATAGGCAAACCCTTCATTCCTAAAATACCAGCAATAGTAATTATAATTGAAACAACTATCGCAAATACTGGTCTATATATAAAAAACTTAGAAAACATTATTGTTCCTTAGTCTGCTCTTTAGGAGCTTGCTTTTGCATCATCGCACCAAATTCTGCCTTAGTTGCTATTTTTGCGCCAGGATAAATCTTTTTATAATTATTTAAAATCAATTCATCATCAACTTTTAAATCACTTGTTTTTGCGTCAATTACGGCAATTTTCTCATCATCAAAAATTGTTTTAACATGAATTTGTTTTGTTATATTTTTGTCTTTAACAAATACATAATATCCATCAATATCTTGTAATAAATTTTCTCTACTAATTACAAAAGAATCATTTTGCATAATATTGCTTAGTTTAAGACTAACAAAGGTTCCTGCACTTAATTCTTGATTAGTATTTTCAAAAACTGCATAAGCTTTAGTGCTTGCTAATTCATTATAATTTGATATAAACTCAACTTTACCTTCATAAATCTTACCATTTAAAGTAAAATTAGCTTTTGCACTTTTTAAATCATTATTATTTCTTTTAATTTGTTCCATATTTGTATCTGATATAAAAAATGTAGCTTTTAAAGTATTTTGATCTACAATTTTTACTAATTGAGTATTATTTGCATTAGCATAGCTTCCAGCATCAACTAATGAAGCTTGCACATATCCATCAAATGGAGCTTTTACATTAGTATAATCATAGTTTAATTTAGCTATCTTATAAGCTGCATTAGCTTTATCTAAACTAGCTTTTGCACTTTTAAAGGCTGCTTCTTTTGTATCAAATTCTTTTTGACTAACTGCTTTTTTAGCATATAAGTCTTTAGTTCTATTATAATCAGTATTAGCGTTTTCGTAGTTTGCTTTAGCAACACCAACATCAGCTAACGCTAAATCCAAACTAGCTTTATATTGCTCATCATCAATCTTATATAAAATTGTTCCTTGTTTTACAAAATCGCCATCTTTAAATAATATTTTTTTAATCTCGCCAGATACTTTTGGCAAAACTACTACATCTTTGTTAGCTTCTAATTTCGCTGCATATTGATAATAAATTTCAGCATTTTCTAAACTTACTTTTTTAATATCTACAATAGAAGGTGGCATTTCTTGCTGCTTTTGCTCTACCTTGTCATTGCAAGCTGTAAATAATAACAAGCTAGCAACGAAACTTAATTTAATAAGTCTTTTCATAAATTTTCCTTGTTGTAATTTTAAATTTGAAAGATGTAATTATAATTACATTTAAGTTAATGAAATTAACGCAAAGCCCTTAAAAATAAGATATTTACATTTTTTACATGCTCACTTAATTCATCTTGTGTAAAGATTTCTTTAGAGTTAAAAATCAAATCAAAAATCTTATTACTTCTAATCATAGAGCAGTATAAATTAGCTAAATTATAAGCACTTATTTCATTTAGAATTTCTTTTTTAATTTTTTTCTCAAATACTTCACATAAAAATCTAATTATTACATCTTTATCTGCTTTTGCACATTCTTGTTTAAAATTAATATCTTGATAAGTTCTCTCAAGAACTAATCTTAAAAATTTTGCATTATCTTCGCCTATAAAAAAATTACAATATTCATTACCAAATACATTTAAAAAATCTGGTAAATCCAAGTTGGCTTTTGAAGAAATCATAATTTTTAAATTCTCTAACCTAGTTTCTGCCCTAAATTTTAAAGCCTTTAAAAATAAATTATTTTTATTTTCAAATTTTTTATATATCGTCGCAAGAGAACCGCCAGTTACTTTAACAATATCGTTTAAACTTGTATTTTCGTAGCCCTTTTCTAAAAATAGTTCAAGGGCTACTTTTAAAATTATTTCTTCTTTTCCTTCCATTTTTTCTCCTTAGGATATATAAATATTGTATCCTTTATGGTAAATATTTTATCATCATCTAAGGCATAAGCTCTTATATTAATATGCTTATGATGTTTTTTAACTTTCTTAAGCTCGCTTCTTAAAATAACAATTTGTTTTAATTTCTCACCAGCTTTAACTCTAAAATCTTTTTTAGGTTTTAAAATACTAATATCATCATCTAATATTTCTAAATAAAATCTATGGTCTTGCTTGCTAGTATTGTGAAATAATATAACATAGGCATTATCAACATAATTTTCATCTTTATTTATTGTATATAATTCAGTAGTTCTATTTATATTCATAAGCATAGTTTCTTTGCTACCAGCCGTTAAAACTAACCCAATAAACATAGCACACAATACAACTATATAAACAATAGTTCTAAATCTAAAGAATTTAAGTTTTTCTTTAGTTTTTATTTCTTTTGTGCTAGACCAAGATATTAATGATGGTCTATTAAATCTTGCTTGAACATTTGAACAAGCATCAGCACATTCAAGACAATTTATACAATCAAGTTGCATTCCTTTTCTAATATCTATATGAGTTGGACATATTTTTACACAGGCTTCACAAGCTATACATTCTCCACCTATTGGTTTTTTTATAATTTTTTCTCCATCTTTATAAATAATTCCGCCACGACTTTCATCATATATAACACTTTTTGTGTCGTTATCAAACATAACGCTTTGAATTCTTGCATAAGGACAAATATAAGCACAAAAATTCTCTTTAATAAAAGTAATATCAAATGTTATAAATAAAGATAAGCATAAAACAATTCCAAATAAAAGTAAGTGTTCATTAAAATGGTCAAGATAAGTAAAGAAATCTTCAGGTGGAACAAAATACCATAAAAAATTACTTGCAGCAATTAAGCTAATTGGATAAAACACAATAACACTTGCAATTCTTGCAAATATTTTATTTCTTGGTTTATTTTGTTTATTTTTTCTGCCACTATAAATTCTAAATAATTTAGTTTGTATTAAATCTCTAAAAATTATTCTAAATATAGTTTGAGGACAGCCCCAAGCACACCAAACTCTACCAAGTAAATTTGTAATAAAAAAAATAAATACAAACATCATAATTAATAAAAATGGCATTAAATACAACTCATTTGTATTAAAAGATATGAAAAATAAATCTAATTTTTGTTTATCAAAACTAAGCAAAAATAAGTGATTACCATTTATTCTAATAAATGGAATAATAAAGATAATACAGGTAAGTAAAACATAAAATGTAGTCCGCTTTTTAAAATAATTTGTAATATTTCCCATTACGCTCTCCTTAATTTTAACTTAATTTGTAATTTTAAGATAATTTTAGTCTTTAAAAATTAAGAATAGTAAATTAAAAAATATTTTGTTTATTAACAATTTTTTTATAAATTAGCACTTTTAATTTTACAACGAAAGGAAGTGATTGCCGTGCCAGGGATTAAAGTTCATAATAACGAATCTTTTGACGAGGCTTATCGCAAATTCAAAAAGCAAACTGATCGTAACCTAATCGTAACAGAAGTTAGAGCAAGACGCTTTTTTGAACCTATGACTGAAATTCGCAAAAAACAAAAAATTTCAGCTAGAAAAAAAATGCTAAAACGCCTATATATGTTAAGACATTACGAAGCAAAGCTTTAATAAAAAGGGGTTATCCCCTTTTTAAAGGTTAGAAATGAAACTCTTAGTAAAAGACGCCGCAAAATACTTAAATATCAGCAAAGAAGCTATTTATAATAGAATTAGAAGAGGCACTTTAAAATCAATAAAAGAAGATAATAAAACCTATGTTTTAATAGAACCAGAACAAAATAGTTTAGCTATTAAAGATGAGCTATTAGAACAAATAAAAATCTTAAAACTAAGCAACGAAGAATTAAAAAAAGAAAACGAAGAATTAAAAAATAAAATAAATCTACCAGTAATTATAAAAGCAAAATGGATTTTAATAGATGAATATTTATTAAGATTTAAGAAAAAAAAGCGTGAAAAAATAAAAAAATATCTCATATCAAGGCTTTTTAAAAGTAAAAAAATAAAACTAGAAAACAATCAAGTATTTATAAGAAACAAAAAATTATCAAAGATTTAGGAGGAAAAATGTTTAAGAATTTAAATAACTTAACTTACAAAGCGTCTTTAACTGCAATTGTAGCTGGTTCATTATTAAGTGCTTGTGGTGGTGAAGAGCAACAACAAGCTAAAGGCTCATTTTTAATAATAGAAGAATATGCTCCTAAACAATACAGAATTAAAGATGAATTTCCAAGCGATGAAACAAGAGTAGTTCTAAAAGAATTAAATGGAAATGAAAGAGTATTAAGCAAGGCTGAGATGGATGAGCTAATAAAAGCTGAAAATGCAAAAATAGAAGCAAATCAAAGCTCATTAACAAATGAAAGTATTGGTTCAAATCATTCATTAGGCGAAGTTTTGCTAAGCTCTGTAGCAGGTGCAATAATTGGCTCTTGGATAGGCAATAAGTTATTTAATAATTCACATTTTAATGCAAACAAAGCTACACATTATCAAAACCCAAGCACATATCAAAGAAGTGTAAATAGCTTTAAAAGCACACCTAGTGCAGGAGCTTCAAAAAGTAGTGGATTTTTTAAAAGCCAAAGCACAAGTGGTGCTAGTAGTTCTGGTAGTTTTGGCTCTTAATGTATATTGAAATTATAAAATTTAAAAACTTTATAGTTTTAATAAAAGCTAATGATGAGTATTTGATTTCAGTTGATATTACAAATCTTGCTACTTTAAAAGAAAAACCAAATCAAATAACTTCATTAGTAAAATCTGAACTTTTAAAGTATTTTAAGGGAGAAGATTTTGATTTTACAAATATAAAACTTAATCTTGATAAATTTTCTGCTTTTACAAAAGAAGTTTTAAATGAACTTAAAAATATACCTTATGCAAACACTATAACTTATAAAGAATTAGCATATAGAATAAATTCTAAAGCCTATCGTGCAGTAGGAACTGCATTATCAAAAAACCCTTATTTAATAATACTACCTTGCCATAGAGTAATTCGCTCTGATGAAAGTCTAGGAAGATTTACTTGTGAAGTGTCTAATATGAAAGAGTTTTTAAATAAACACGAAAAAAATAATATCAAATCAAATAATTTTTAAAGTATTTTATAAGCCATTATTAATTTATAAAATACTTAATCATAATTTAAATTCCAAAAAGGAATTTAAATTAGAAATTTAACTTAATAATCTTTTCTAGTAAATACATAGCCTTGCATTAAGCATCTTGCAGTCCTAATCACACTCACGCTATCATTATCAATAAATCCCGTAATTGTCCCACTTGGATGAGCTATTACTAATTCATTAGAAAAGCTACTTAAATGCTCATTAATTAATGTGCCTTGTGTCTTTGCTGCCATTGAAATACATACCGTTCCTGTAACTGCAATTGATGGGTGTGGGCGTTGCATACTCATCATTCTAACGCATACATTTATATCATTTTTTGATATTTTAGCACCACTTGTGCTAGTGTAATCTTGCACAAAATCAACCAAACAAGCTTTAGGCACTGATGGATTTTTTGCTGTTGCTTCTTCTTTTTTTGCTAAGCCAATTAGCTCACTTGCTATACTTCTTACTTCTTCAATTTTATCAAGCTCGTTTTGAGAAATTTCATCATATATATTGCCACTTAATAAATCTTTAGCTCTCATAAACACAAGCGCTGCTCCAGCATCTACTATACTTATTTCAATATTGCCAAAACTTGTATTTACAACTTGTTTTGCAGAATTTGTAGGCAATAATCCTTTATTCATAGAGCCTTCAGGATTAATAAAACCTAATTTAATTTCACTAGCTGTATTTGGCACTCCTGCTATTTTAGTATCTCCTGCTGGTTCAAAACTTTTTAAATCATCGCTTAATTTGAATCTAGCTTTTAAATATTTATTTGTATTGGTATTTAAAATCCTAACGCAAATTATTTTATTTTCTAAATCACACTCATCTTTTATAATGATTTTTTCATACATTTTAGAATCATTTAAATCAATCAAACCCAAATCATAAGCAAAAGCACCAACGCATGAGCTAATATTTCCACAATTACTATTAAAATCAACCATTTCTTTATCAATATTTACTTGAGCGAAAGTATAAGTTAATTCATTATTTTTAATATCAACTATAGCTACTTTTGAAGTTACTGACGCAGCACCACCAATTCCATCAATTTGCTTTGTAGCAGTTCCCATAACATCAGCTAAAAACTCGCCCCATTTAACTCTTGCTGGCATATCCTTTTCATAAAAACAAGCAGCTTTAGATGTGCCGCCTCTATAAATACTACATTTAAATTTCTTCATATTTTCTCCTTTTAATTAATGTAAATAAATCCGTCCATTATTCTTCTTGCACTTCTTTTAAGTCCAACACCTATGATTTTACCACTTTCTATCTCTACGCTAACATCTACTACGCCTAAAAAATGTTTAATTTTTACATCTTGAATACCATTTTGTATCATAGTTAAACCACTAAGCTCATTTGCTAAAGTGCCATTTTCTAATGCTGCAACGGCTAAATTATATAATCCACTAGCAGGCGAGCTTTTGTGAAGATTTCTAAGGCTTAAAACCCTAATTCCTATATCAAATTCACTTTTATCATCAGATTTAAAAAGTGCTGCTATTTTTGGTATAGCTTGATTGTTTTCTAAATCATTTTCATCTTTAGCAAAACCTAATTTAATAGCATAAAAATCTCTTAATTTGTTTAAATCTTCAATAGCTTTTAAAGCACTAAAATCATTATAATTTAAATTAAAATCTAAATCAAATTCCCTTGCATCAACATATAAAAATGGATTTATTAAATCAAGTAAAGTAGCTCTATAACCATTAAAATTGCTAATTTTTCCTAATGGATATTTAAGTCCTGTTTGTTCAGCCCCTGCATTTTTAATAAAAACATCAGCTAGCTCACAACCACCGAAAACTCCTTGCATAATACTAGAACCTTTTTCTACAAATTCTCCATCTTTAATATTAGCTTTAAATTCAATAATTTTTTTAATATTTGTATTGTAAATTCTAACACATACATTGCTTGCAAACCTATCAAAACTAAATAACTTTTCATTAATGGCATAAGCTCCAACAGCAGCTATTAAATTCCCACAAGTGCCTTTATTATCTATACTATCTTTCATAACCCCAGCTTGAAAGAATTCCCACTCAATATCATAATTTTTATTATTTACACTTTTTACAACGCATATTTTATTGGTTGATGATATAGAACCACCTAACCCATCAATAGCGTTTTGGTTATGACAATCAATGGATTTTTTAAATATATCAGCCCAAGTGCTTTTATCTTTAGGCAAGTCATTTGCGTTAAATATTAGCCCCCTACTCGTGCCACCCCTATAAACACTGCATTTAATTTTCATAATTATCCTTTAAATTTATTTTCTATATCCATCCACTTATCAAATTCACATATTCTATTTCTTTCTTTCATAGAAATCATTAAATGTTCTGCATTATCTGTTCTGCCTGTAGTTTTTAAATGATTTAATAAATCATTCATACCTTTAATAGCAGCTTTTAAAGTAGCATTTGCATAAAGAACTATATTAAAACCCATTTTTTGTAATTCATCATTGCTTAATATTGGAGTTTTGCCACCTTCTACCATATTTGCAATATGATAAGCTTTTACTAATTTAGGAAGACTTGCCATTTGTTCTATGCTAGTAGGAGCTTCTATAAATAATATATCAGCTCCACTTTCTAAATACGCATTAGCTCTATTAATAGCATCATCAAAACCATTAACAGCAATTGCGTCTGTTCTTGCAATTATTAAAGTATCATATTCTAAAGCGTCTTTACAAGCTTTGATTTTAGCACACATTTCATCTTGAGATATTAATTTTTTCCCATCAAAATGCCCGCACCTTTTTGGTAATTGCTGGTCTTCTATTTGAATTGCTGCTATTTTGTTTTTGCTAAATTCTTTTGCTGTTCTATAAACATTTAAAGCATTGCCATAGCCATTATCTATATCTGCTATTACGGGAAGATTTGTAGCGTCGTTTATTCTCTTTGTATTTTCTAACATTTCATTCATACTAACAAGTCCTATATCAGGAAAACCAAACTGCATATTTGCCATACCTGCTCCTGTAGCATAAACAACTTTAAAACCTGCTAATTCAATAAGTCTTGCATATAAAGCACAAGAAGCTCCTGGTGCTACTAGAATTTCTTGTGAATTAAGTGCTTCTTTTAAAATTTTTGCTTTCATTAGCACTCCTTTTAAAAAATGCTTAATCTTAACACAAAATTTTAATTTTTGATATTAATTGTTAATTAATAAGAAATAAGTGTGTAGAATTGTAACAAGATGATTTAATTAAAAATCATCTTTTTTACTAAAGGCATTAATAATATATCCTAATATAAACATAACAATCACAGGTATAACCCAGCCAAGCATAGATGAGTAAAATGGCAACATTTCTAAATATTTAGCTATACCTAAATAAGATAATATTTTTTCATCGTTTATGCTTAAAATTGAGCTATCAATTGCGTTTAAAATTCCTATAAAAGCCGCAGTATAAACGCTAAATCTATAAATGATTTTGCTCTCATTTATTAAATTATTTATTAAAGATAAAATTATTAAAACTATAGCTATTGGATAAATCGCTATTAATATAGGAACGCTTACTTTTAAAATCTGCGTTAAACCTTGAATTGATAAAACAAAACTAGCAACTACCCAAATAATAACCCAAGTTTTATAAGAAATCTTAGTAACACTACTAAAATAACTAGCACTTGAGCCAATCAAACCAATCGTAGTAGTAAGACAAGCAAGTAAGGCAGTAAATCCTAAAATAAATCTACCAAAACTACCAAATAAATCATCACTAATTAATGATAATAAAATAGCCCCATTACTAGCGTCTTTAAAGGTATTACCATAAACATAGCCTAAATACCCTAAAGCAAAATAAACTATCATTAAAATAATTCCAGAAAATAATCCTGCTTTTATAGTAAGTAATGATAATTGATGTTTATTAGTAACTCCTAATGATTTTAAAGCCCCAACAACGCTAATTCCAAATACTAAAGCAGCAAGCGCATCCATAGTCTGATAGCCTTCTACAAATGCTGTTGCTACTGGGTGGGTAGTGTAATTTTGATTAGGAATACTAACATTTACTTCTGAATAAATTAAAGTGCATATAAAAAATACTGCTATTAAAATAAGTAAAATCGGTGTTAAATACTTGCCTAATGTATCTAACATAGTGCTAGGATTTAAGCATATATAATAATTAAGTGCAAAATATATAAAACTATAAAAAGCTAAATAATATACATTATATTCATTATCAACAAAAGGTAAAATCATTATTTCATAAGGCATAGTGCTAGCTCTTGGAATTGCTACTAAAGGCCCTATAGTAATATAAATAACTGCTACAAAAATTACTGCAAATGTTACATTTACTCTACTTGCTAATTCTTTTAATGTTCCTGCTTTAGCAACTGCAGCAACGCCTAAAACAGGTAAAGCAACACCTGTTACACAAAAAAACAAAATCGCTAAATAAAAATTATTCCCCGCATCCATTCCTAGTTTTGGTGGCAAAATAAAATTCCCAGCACCAAAAAACATTGCAAACAACATTAATGCTACTACATAAAATTCTTTTTTTCCTATTTTTGTCATATTTCTCCTTAGATTTTTTTATAAAAGACTTCTTACACCTTTTGAATTAGGTTCGCTCAAAATTCCTTGCTTTTCGCACTGCTCTACAATATTAGCAGCTCTATTGTAACCTATATTTAATTGGCGTTGAATATAAGAAATACTAGTTTTTCCGCTCTCTTGCATAATTCTTACAGCTTCACTGAATAATTCATCTACACTATCATCATTATTTTTAACATAGGTTTGAGTAAAGCTTGAATCTTGTAAAATACTCTCATCATAATTTGCTTTTTCTTGTTTTTTTAGATGCTCTACTACTCTAATTATCTCTTCTTCACTTGCAAATGGAGCGTGCAATCTTACTATCTGACTTGTTCCTGGTGGAGTAAATAAACTATCTCCACGACCAAGCAAACTCTCAGCTCCTTTAGAATCTAATATAACCTTACTATCAACTCCAGTTCCAACTTTATAGCTTAATCTACTAGGTAAATTTGCCTTAATAAGACCTGTTATTACATCTACACTTGGGCGTTGTGTAGCTACTATTAGATGAATTCCTGCTGCTCTTGCCATTTGAGCTAATCTTGCTATATAAGTTTCTACTTCTTTTCCACTAGTCATTATTAAATCAGCTAATTCATCAATAATAATTACAATATAAGCAAAAGGCTCAAGTCCTAATTTAGGTGCTTTTTCATTAAAACTCTCAATATTTTTAGTATAAACGCTAGCCATTAATTCATATCGTCTTTCCATCTCTAAAACCATATTTTTTAAAGCTAAAGTTGCTTTTTCTGCTCTTGTAATTACAGGAGTTAATAAGTGCGGAATATCATTATACATTGAAAATTCAAGCATTTTAGGGTCAATCATCAATAACCTTAAAGTCCTTGGGCTATTTTTATATAAAAGACTTAAAATCATAGCATTAATACCTACACTCTTACCACTTCCTGTAGTTCCTGCTATCAATAAATGCGGTAAGCGTTTTAAATCAGTTACAAAAGTATTTCCTACTATATCCTTACCTAAGGCTATTGTTAATTTACTTTTAGATTTTGAAAATAATTCATCTTCAAAAATAGTTCTAATATTAATTGTTTGAGAAGTTTTATTTGGAATTTCAATCCCTACCACATCTTTTCCTGGAATTGGTGCTTGAATTCTAATACTTGTAGCCTTAAGTGCCATAGCTAAATCATCAGCTAAGCCTGAAATTTTGCTAAGCTTTACATCAGCAGCAGGTCTAAACTCAAATGTAGTAACCACAGGACCCCAATAGGTTTTAACCACATCTCCATCAATCTTAAAATGCTTTAATTTTGCTAAAAGCTCGTTTATTTTCTCATCAAGCTCATCTTCATTAATTATTATTTCTGTAGTTACAGCTTTATCTAATAATTCCACACTAGGTAGCTCAAAATCTCTTGGTATTTCAATCGCTCCTAATTCAATATCTTTTAAAATTGCTTTATTTTCTTCAAGCTCATTTAAAATCTCTACTTTTTTGCCTTTTTTAGGGACAAAACTTTGAGAATCTTGCTCATCTACTATCAAAATATCTTGAAAATCATTAGAATTTAAAACAGGAATTTCATTTTGTATTTCTTCGGTTTGCTCTACTGATTTTTCTTCTTTTATTTCGTTTTTAACTATTTTAAAATCATCTTTATTAATGCTATCTTTGTTTATTTTCTGCATTAAAGGCTCTAAGATTATTTTTGGCTCACTAATTATTTTGCCTTGTTCGTTTGTAAAATTAATTTTAGTCTTTTCATCTTCTTTAGTGGTTTTTATTTCATATGATTTTACAAATCTAATATTGCCTAAATCGCTTAAAATTTCTTCTTTTGGTTTTGATTTGTCTTCTTTAGGAGTTTTTATTTCTTTTATGATTTTTTCTTTTTTAATAGGTTTTTCTTTACTTTTAAAAAGATTTTTAAACTTATCTTTATCTTGTAATTTTGAATAAATATAAGAATGATTAAAATAAATTAAAACAAATACAAGCAAGATAAAAAATACAATATTTACAAAACCTAAAAAGCTAATAATTCCAAAATCAAAAACACTAGAAAAAGGTAAAGATAATATCAAAATACTACAAACTATATTAGTTAATATTTTTAAAGCATATTTAAAAGATTTATATACAAATAAGTAATTTCCTACAAATGCTAATAAAAAAATATAAGAAAGATTTCCAAAACAAATTCTTAAGCCCTTGCTAAAATAAGCACTTGCTAAAAACAACCCATTAGCTTCGGGCAAAAACAGCCCGAAACTAAAATAAAATAATATAAATGAAACAAATATAAATATAAATTCTTTTTTCATCTTACATATAATTTAATAAGCTTAATTTTGAAACCTGCGCACTAGCTTGTAAAGTAGCTTGTAAGGTAATTGTCGCTTGCATTAGCATTAATTGGCTTTCTACAGGGTCTGAATTAAGAACCTTCGCCTTAACTTGTTCAACATTTACTTTCATTAAATCTGCTCTATCTTGAGAATTTTGAATACTTGTTTGAGTTGCACCTATTTTTGTATGAACTTTATTAATATGATCTTGTAAATGGTCAATCCTTTTTAAAGCTCCTTGAATACCAACACTTTTTAACAATTCAGGATTATTGCTATCTGCTCTATAATTTCCATTTCTAACAGCTTCTATCATCTTATCAAGGTCTTTTATAATATCAACCCTACCTTCATCAACAATTAAAGTAGAATTTGTATTAAAATTAAACAAATCTCCCTTTTTAGAACCTTCAGTAATAGCCACGCCATTAGCATCATTTCCAAAATCAAATTCATCTTTATTCATAGTATTAGCGTCAAATATAGCTAAATCTATTTTAGTAGTAGTCGCACCTTTATCTATTAAAGTCATTTGACCTTTTTCGTTAAGACCTACATCAACTGAATTTTTAGAATTAATTAACAGCCTTTCTAATTCTGCTTTATCATCATTATTTAAAATCATAGGAGAATTAGCTTGATTTGGATATTTTTGAACTAATTGATAATCTTTAGTTGGGATATTATCACTAGCAAACATAGAAATAATATCTCCTAATTGCTTATATGTTATATTTTCAGGATTTGTCTTAACACTATCTGAAATATGCTGATTATTATCATAAACCACATTTGTAATAGGTAAGGTTACCTTTTTATCTTGACCATTTTGTTTATAACTAGCCGTTGCAGTGCCTTGAGTAATATTAAAATCTATTGAATAATGTACCTTATTTTTTGAAGTAATTTCTAGTTTTAAAACACTATCAGGTCTTGTAGTATCATTTGGATTTAGTTTTAATGTTCCTTGCGAAGCTTCAACTAATTTAGTCTCATTAGTAGCTACATTATTATTTTTATCTACTTGAGCTATGTTTGAGCTTAAGATATTATCTTTTTTACTAAATAAAGACCTAGAATAATCAATCCCATCGCTAGTAAAAGAAGTATCAATATTACCTGTATTTGTAAATTCTAAAACAAAAACATTATTATTATTTCTTAAATCATTTGGATTAGTTACACTTGCTAACTCACTTTTAACAGGAAAAGGAATGATAGGCATTGGTGGTGTATCAGGTATTTTTGGTGGATAAATTTGTCCGAAATCATCAGCCTTAGCAGTAGCTGCAAACATAGAAAAATTAATTCTACTTTCTTGATTTTTTAAATCAGTAATTTCTATTGTTCCATTATTGCTAAGCGTTACATCTACTACCTTATTTTCTTTAGTATTTCCGTATAACTCACCTATTTTACTAAGCATAGCACCAACATCTTCACTAGCACCCATCTTAAACTTAGCTTTAAAACTCTCACCATTTCCCTTAGTCCCACGAACATAAAAATAAGTATCAGGAAATCTTCCTTCATCATTTTTTAAAAAATGATCATTCACATTAAGTTCTTTTCCATTAGCTTGTGGTTTTAAATATTCTTTACCAATTAAGTCTTTAATCTTACTATCTTGAGTAATGTAATGCACTTCTTCTGGTTTATTAATATCATATCTTCTATCAACCAAACGAACATTTGTGCTGATTATTTTTTTGTAATCATTATCAACACCCTTCATAAGCTCTTGACCTGAAATATTGTAATCATTATACACATTAGACCCTAGTAAAACTTGCATATTTTCATCATTGCCATAATAATTGCCCTTTTCATCAAAAGGCTTAGTCCCAACATTAGTTCCACTGAATAAATATTGTCCGTTAATACTTGTATTTGCAATATTTACAATATGATCTCTTATTTTTTGTAAGTCATTTGCTAAAGCGTTTAAAGAAGTATCAGAATGAACTTCGTTTGCACCTTGAATTAATTTGTTTTTAAATTGGTCTAGTGCCTTACTCATTTCATCTACTGCTTTATCAGAGTTTTTTGTAATATTTATAGCTTTACTAGCAGCTTCACTAATTTGCTGAAATGTAGAAATCTCATAAACAAGTCTTGAACCTTCTGAATAAATTCCAGCGTCATCATAAGATTGATTAATCTTCAAACCACTTGTTAATTGGTTATTTGCGTCATTTATCATATTTTGCTGACGCTGAAAATTGCCTAAATTTTGTGAATAAATATAAGAGCTTGTTATTCTCATTCTTTTTCCTTGTTAATAATCTTTAGGGTATATCGGTAAAAAAATTATTTTATTAAGTCTAAAACTTCACTAGGTGTATTTGCTATGCTAAAAATATTTAAAGAACTCTCATCAATTGCACCGGAATTTAAAAGTGTATTTTTAAAAAAATCAACCAATGGTTTAAAAAATTCTTCGTTATATAAAATGATTTTATAATTTCCTAATTTTGTTTGAGCTAAGGTTAAAACTTCAAATAATTCATCTAAAGTTCCATATCCACCAGCACAAACTATCATTACATCATTTTGCATTAAGGCTTTTTTTCTTAAAGATAAATCGCTAAATTCAATAGATTTAGTGCAATATTCATTTAATCTTTGTTCCATTGGTAATTTTATATTAATACCAATACTCTCAACCCCGCCAACTAAAAAAGCAGCTTTATTAGCAGCGTGCATAATACCACCGCCACCACCTGTAGTAATGCTATAGCCGTTCTTTGCTAGAACTTCACTTAATTCAAAAGCGTCTTTATAATATTTATTATTTTCATCAAATCTAGCCGAGCCAAAAATTGTAACTGATTTCATCTAAGACTTTCTAACCTTTCTTTTTTATCTCCGATTTTAGTAATTTGCACACCAAAATTTCCATCAACAATAACAACTTCTCCTTCAGCAAAACATTTATCCCCAACTAAGATTTCTAAAGGGTCATTTGCTAATTGGTCAAGCTCAATAACAGAACCTATATCCATTGTTAAAACATCTTTTAAAAGCATTTTTTTACTACCAATTCTAACTCTAATCGGAAGCTTTACATCCATTATTAAATTAATATTTTTTAACTCACCCAAATCCATTTTAGGCGCACTTACTTCGCTTTCTTTTGTAGAATTTGAATTAGGATTTAAAAGCTTATAAGCTTTTTCATTGATAGCAAGACTTATTTGCTCATTTAAATCATTGATATTTACATCATAAAAATAAATTTTATAAAACTTAGATAAATCACACTCATCAGTCAAAAACTCACATTTTTCTAAGCTAAAATTAAATTTAGGTAAATCTTTTTGTGCATTTAATGAAGTTGAAAATGCTGAAAATATATTGCTAATTGCTTCTTTGCTAGCGTCAAGCTCATCTGTGCCTAAATTCTCATTCATTGAGATTTCTTCTTCACCCATCATCCATTCAGAAATCGCACTCATTAAAACAGGACTTGATAAAAATGCAAATTCTTTATCTTCGCTTTTAAAAACAGCTTTTAAAATAGGTGGTTTTAAGGCATTGTTTTTAATATCAAACTCACTATATTCACTAAATCTAGCACTTTTTCCTGTAAGCCCTTCAATAGTGGCAATACATTCATTTACAAATAAACCTAAAAACTCATCAATCATCTAATTTTTCCTCATCTTCCATTGACAATTCTTCTTGAATTTCTACTACTTTATCAAATTCTGCAGCCTTTGTTTTACGCTCTAGTTCGTAAGCTTCAAGTATATTTTTAACCTCATCTTTATCAGTTTTAATTAAATCTAAAATCTTAATTGATTTTTGGTATCTATGAATACCAAATTGAGCTAAAAATACATC
Organism: Campylobacter sp. 2018MI13; assembly: GCF_018501135.1. Taxonomy (NCBI): domain Bacteria; kingdom Pseudomonadati; phylum Campylobacterota; class Epsilonproteobacteria; order Campylobacterales; family Campylobacteraceae; genus Campylobacter; species Campylobacter sp. 2018MI13. The sequence continues at coordinate 29,965 of NZ_JAHCZC010000007.1, forward strand.
TTTTCCATCAACACTCACAATAGCCTTATCATCAGCATTTCTATTTAATTTAATAATATTTCCATTCTCAAGTCCTAAAAATTCTTCTACGCTAATAAAAGCCTTACCTAAAATCACTTCATAGACCATATCAGCACGACCTACTAAGGTTTTGATTTCTTTATTTCTACTTTTTTTAGCACTTGTTTCGCCTAGCATTACATCACGATTTGCTAAACGACCTAAAATTGGTTCTAAATAAATTACAGGATAACAAATATTAATCATACCGCTATTATTACCTATAGTAAGCTCCATTACAACCATTATTACTATTTCGTTTTGGCTTACGATTTGAACAACACTTGGGCTACTTTCTTTAGCTTCTACGCTAGGATACATATCAGTAATTATTGACCAGCTTTCCTTAAGTCTACCCATCATAATTCTTAAAATACTATCAAGTAAGTTAATCTCAATATCTGTTAATTCTCTATTTTTTTCACTTCCTTCTCCAGCTCCACCTAATAATTTATCAATCATAGGAAAGGCAATACTAGGATTTATCTCTAAAACACAAGTTCCATCTAAAGGCTTGATTGAAAAAACATTAAAGCTAGTAGGATTTGGTAAAGACATCAAAAACTCACCATAAGTCATCTGGTCAACTGAATGTAGCTTTATTTCCACCATACTTCTCATCATTTGAGAAATTTGAGTAGCAAGGCTTCTTGCTAATTTATCATGAATTCCTTTTACTGCACGAAGTTGTTCTTTACTAACACGATTTGGACGCTTAAAATCATATATTATGATTTGCCTTTCATCGTTTTCTTTCTTTACTTCAGGGACACTATCGGCTGAATCAACGGAATTTAAAAGTGCGTCTATTTCTTCTTGAGATAAAATATCAGCCATCAATTAGCCTTTTTCTTAATGTATTAATTACCCTACTTTGCAACTGCGATACTCTTGATTCGCTAATTTGCAAAATTTCACTAATTTCTTTTAAACTAAGCTCTTCATAAAAATATAACTGAATAATCAATTGTTCTCTTTCATTTAATTCTTCTAAAACTTCGGTAATTTTTTCTAATAAATTTTCTTTATCAAGTCTTTCATTAGCGTCTTCATCGCTTAATACTTGTAATTGTTCATCTAATGGAACGATATAGCTAATTGATTGTGCTAATCTTGCTTCTTTAATCTTATCTATATCTATACCTAATTCACTTGCTAAATACTCATCACTTGGTTCTTCATCAAAATCATTTATATAATCATTTATTATTTTTTCTATATCTTTTACAATTTTTCTATTGCTTCTGCTTAAAGTATCAAGACTTCTTAAAAAATCAAGCATAGAACCATATACTCTTTTTCTAGCATATCCCCAAAAATTATCATTTTGTAAATCATCATAGCGTCTTGCTAATTTGATTAATTCTTCAGTCCCAACACCTATTAAATCATTAACATCAACACTAGCAGGCAAGCGTTCTTTTAATCTAAATGCCATAGCTCTTAATGCTGGTTGATATTTAACAGCTAATTCATCTTGAGCATTTCTTAAAGCACTTGCATACGCATTAAGCCGCTTTTGCATTATATTTCCTTGCAGGTTTTGTTTGCTTTTTGATAATTTCTAATTCACTTTCTACACTCTGAATAATCTTATCCATTCTATTTTCTCTAATTTCAAGCTCTTTTATAAAATGATTTGTGGTATTTTCATAAGCAAATTTATCAAAATTCCTACTACCTAATTTCTTTGCATCAACAAAATTAAGAACAACAAGGTGAATTAAAATATAAAAAACAAAAGTAGTAAATAAGGTAAAACCTATCATCATAAACGGATCATCAATCTTAAATACAGCACAAATAAAACCTATAAAAAATCCACAAACTGTAACAAAAGCAATATAATTATCCGTTCTCATATACCTTAAATCCTATCAATTAATCTCTTAAAAAAGCTTTTTATATTTCCTGAATCAGAATCTTTAAGCACATTTCGTTCCAATCTTGATAAAAGATTATTAGTAGCTTTTTTTAATTGATTAGTTTCTCTTGACGAACTTTGAGAAAACAAAACCCTACTTTTAATACAATCAATAACATAAGCAGAGCTTTCTAAATATCCTAAATATTTTAATTCAGGATTATTTTTAATATTTGCTGATGCAACTTTTGAAATATTTGTAAATAAATCTAGTGCTTCTTTTTCGCTTTTTACCACATTAAAAAGCATTAAAAAATCATTTCTTACATCAGAAGTAACTTTAATAGTAGCATAAGCATCAGTAATTGCAGCAGGATCAGGTGTAGTTACAACAATAACTTCATCAGCAATTTCTAAAAAATGTAAAGTAGTTCCACCAATACCAGCACCCGTATCAATTATCAAAAAGTCTAAATCTTCTAATAATTCAGCATCTTCTAAAAAAGCGTCAAAATAGCTTGAATTATTGTATTTTAAAATCTCTCCACCACTATCACCTGGGATTAGTTTTAAATTCGGTTTTACTTGTTTAATAATATCAGCTAGTTTGCATTCTCCTTTTAAAACATGTAATAAATTTTTACCTATTTTCACATTTAAAATTACATCAAGATTTGCAAGACCAATATCAGCATCAAAAAGACCTACTTTATATCCATCATTTGCAAGTAAATTAGCAATATTAGCACTTATTGTGCTTTTGCCAACCCCACCTTTACCACTTGTAATTGCAATAAATTTTGTATTTTTCTTATTTACTTTATGCTCATTTTTCATAAGCTCATTTAATTTATCAGCTTGTGTTTGCATAATTTATCCTTTAAATCCATCTAAAACGCATTTAATTAAATACTCGCTATTAGCTACTAAAATATCATCAGGAACATTCTGACCTATTGAAAAAAACGAAACAGGTTTTTTAATATTAAAAATTAATGAAAAAATATTACCAAAAGCTCTAGTTTCATCAAATTTTGTAAGTATTAAAGTATCAATATTTAAAGCATTAAAAGCATTAAAAGTCTCTTCCATATCATCATACTTCATACCTGCATTTAATACTAATGCAACTTCAATTTCACTCTCACTAGCCTTTAAATAACTTTCTAATTTTTCAATTTTTGTTTTATCATATTGAGAATTACCGGTTGAATCTATTAAAACCACATCATAACCACTTAAAGTCTCAAGGTTTTTATGTAAATCTTCTTCGGTTGATACAAATGCAATTGGTAATCTCATAGTCCTAGCATATTCAGCTAATTGCTCTTTAGCACCTAGTCTAAAATTATCAAGCGAAACTATAGCAGTTTTGTATCTTTTGCTTCCGTATGCGTATCTATAAGCTAGCTTAGCTAATGTTGTAGTCTTGCCAACCCCTGTTGGGCCAACTAACATAATTATTTTTTGTTTTCTAATAGGTGCATCAACTCTGCAAGGTATCATACTCTTAAGTAAGGTTGTAAAATATCTAGTAATTGCTTCTTTATTACTCAATAAAGCTTTTGGCATATTTTTAAGAGTTGCTCTCATAATTTCATCTAAATGAGTTTGTAACATATCACTTTTTTTTGCTTTATCATAAATTAATGCAAACTCAGGTGGAATTTCAAGATTATTTCTAGCAGGAGCAAGTTCTCCCCATCTCATACTCATTAAATAATCTACTTTGCTATTTAACTCATTTAATAATTGCTTATCATCTTTTGTCTTATTGCTAGAATTAGGATTAAACTTTAATCTAGATAATTCTTTTTTAGAATTTAAATCTTGATTAAGTGATTTATTTTCATTTTGATTTTGCTTATTTTCTATAGCTATTTTTCTATCAAAATTATCGCTTTTAAATTCTTTTAAACTATTTTCGTAGTGTAACGCTGCTCTTTTATTTACAATTGGCTGCTTTTTTTCTTTTGTATCATTAATAGCTACAACTACTTCTACCATAGCAGGGCTTGTTGGAGTTCTTCCTTCTACTTGAGTTACAGCAACTATTTCAGCTTCATCTCCATAATAATCTCTAACATAAGCTAAATAATCTTGTCCTTTTTCTACTCTAAAACTATCTTGCCTAATTGCCATATTTTTTCCTTACATTGTTCCTAATACTAAAGTTATACTAATCCTATCTTCTGCACCATAATGTGGTAATACTAATCTCTTATCGCAATATGTTTTTTCACTAAAATAAACAATATCTAAATCAAGAGTTCTAGGTGCATTTTTAAAACTTCTTGTCCTATGAAAAATATTTTCATAGTGTTGTAAAACTTTTAAAAGCTCTCTTGCGTGAAGACTTGTTTTAACAAACATTAAAGCATTTGTAAAATCTTTTTGCTCTTTATACCCAAAAGCTTCATTTATTAATAATGCTGAAGTTTGAATAATCTTAAATCTTCTATCAGATTTTAATTTTTTAAATAATCTTACAAATCTTTCACACTCAGGCTCTATATTACTACCAAGAGAAATTAAAGCTAAATATTTATAAGCTTTATTATCCTTGCTAAAATACGGATAATACTTAATCCTTTTAAAATATCTCGCTTCATTTATCTTGATATTTGGCATTAAGCGTTATTTGCTTTTAGTGCTTCTTCTTGAGCTGCTATAAATGCTCTTTGTTGTTGAACCATTTGAATAGCACTAAGTAATGCTAAATGATAGCTAAATGGTCCAAAACCACTAATAGTTCCAGCACATACAGGACTTAAGAAACTCTTAGCTCTAAATTCTTCTCTAGCATAAATATTACTAATATGAACTTCAATTACAGGCATTCTTGTAGCTGCTATTGCATCAGCAATCGCAATTGATGTATGAGTATATCCACCAGCATTTATAATAATTGCATCACAAGTTCCTACACACTCTTGAATTTTATCAATTATTTCGCCTTCATAATTGCTTTGATAAAACTCTATATCAACATTGCTTTCTTTAGCAGCTATACTCATTTGTTCATGTATTTGAGCCATAGTCATAGTTCCATAAATTCTAGGGTCTCTTTGACCTAACATATTTAAATTTGGTCCTTGAATTACCATTATTTTCATATTTCTTCCTTTAATAAATATTTTAATGTTGGATTATAAGTTTTTAATTTTAATATAAGTTATTAAAAAATATTTTTTAAATCAATATCTAAAAAAAAGAATTTCAAATAAATATAAAGATTAATAAAATTTTTACGATATGGAATATATTTTGCTAACAAGCTTAAATCAAGTTAAAGTTTTAAAGGTTAATTATGAGTATATTTTCAACACTAAATACAGGTGTAAGTGGTCTTGGAGCTGCACAAGTTCAAATATCTACAACAGGACATAACATTACAAATGCAAACAATCCTTATTATACTAGGCAAAGAGTAGTTCAATCAGCAGCAGATGCTTTACATGTGCCAGCTGGTGATATTGGACTTGGAACTAAGGTTGATAAGATTGTAAGAATTCACGATGAGTATGTTTTCACAAAAATGCGTGATAATACAAATAATTTTGAACATACTAAATATCTAAAAACAAAACTTGAAGAAGCAGCACAAAGATTTCCTGATTTAAAAGATGTTGGAATTTTAAATGATTTACAAGCTTATCAAAAAGCTTGGAATAATTATGCTAGCAACCCTGCTGATGGTGCTACAAAAATAAATCTAGTTCAAGTAGCAACAACCCTTGCAAAAGATATAAAAGCTACTAGAGATGATATGTTTAAAATGCAAAAATCAGTAAATGATGATGTAGTTTTAACTATTGAAGAAATAAATAGAATTGGTAAGGATATTTCTACAATTAATGCTCAAATAGCAGCAAGTGAGAGTGCTGGTGATTCTATGGCAAATGATTTAAGAGATAAAAGAGATGAATTAGAATTAAGACTTTCAAAACTCGTTAAATCATCAGTTTTTAAAGAGAATTTAGAACAAAATGCTTCATTTGATACAAATATAAAAGATGGAAGCATAGATTATCATTTAAATATTGAAGGTTTTTCTATAGTTGATGGGACAACATTTCATCCATTAAGAATAGATAGTGTTGCTGCAGGAAGCCCTTTTCAAAGGATTTATTATGAGCTTCAAGATGGAACTACTGCTGATTTAACTTCTAAATTAAGTGGGGGACAATTAGGAGCTCAACTTGATTTAAGGGGTCGTGAGTTTAATACCCAAACTAATGGATTTGATGATGGTATTTTGCAAGATTATATAAACAATCTTGATTCTTTTGCAAAAACTATGATTACAGAAACAAACAATATCTACTCAAGAGCAGCTCAAAAACAAATATTATCAAATGAAATGTCTCATCTAAAGAGTGATGATATTATTATGAATGCAGATAATAGATTAAAAACAGGCACATTTGATTTAATCGTATATAACGATAATGGTAAAGAAGTAGCAAGAAAAACAATCACTCTTGATACAAGCACATCAATGACAGGTGGAGTAAGAAGTTCTAGTTTATTAGAAAAAATTAATTCTAATACAGATGATAATAATGATAATAACAATTTAAACGATTTTGATGATTATTTTTTAGCTGATTATTCTTATGATGAAACAAAAGATAGTGGTATTTTTAGTCTTATTCCTAAACTAGATGGATTTAAAGTGGGCGTAGAAGATCATGGCACTAATTTTCCTGGAATTTTTGGTCTTGGGAAATTCTTTGAAGGCACTAATGGTAGCAATATAAATGTAGATACTAGCCTAAGACACGACCCAACTTTACTTAGAGCAAGTAGTTCTGGTGCTGATGGAAATAACGATGTAGCAAATGCAATCAATCAACTTCAATATAATAAAATTGATTTTTACGATACTAAAGGAGAAAGCACTCAAGCTACTTTTGAAGGATTTTATAGGTCTTTAACAACAGATATAGCAAGTCGTGCAGAAAACAATAATACTTTATACAAAACAAACGAAGCTATCTTGGCTAATGTAACAGCAGAATTTCAATCAGTAAGTGGTGTTGATATGAACGAAGAATTAAGCAATCTTATGAAATATCAAGCAAGTTTTGGTGCAAGTGCTAAAATCATCACAACGGTTGATAAAATGTTAGATACTTTGCTAGGACTTAAACAATAATAGCTAAAATGAGCTTTTTTAATAAAGGATATATATGCAAAAAATAATGTTAATAGGAAAGCCAAATGTTGGCAAAAGCTCACTATTTAATCGCTTGGCAAAAGAACGCTTAGCGATAACTTCTGATATTAGTGGCACTACTAGAGATACTAATAGAAAAATAGTTGATATTAATGGAAAAAAGGCTATTTTAGTAGATAGTGGTGGGCTTGATGATAAAGATGAATTATTTCAAAATGTTAAAAAGAACACCTTAAAAGAAGCAAAAGACGCTGATATAATCGTTTATATGGTAGATTGTAAATTGGGTGCAAATGATGATGATAGGGCTTATTTTTATGATTTATTAAAGCTTAAAAAACCAACAGCTTTAGTAATTAATAAAGTAGATAGTAAAAAAGATGAAGAAAGAAGCTTGGAATTTACTCGTTTTGGATTTAAAAATGTATTTAATATAAGCGTATCTCACGCAACGGGAATTGATGAATTAAATGATTTTTTAAGCTCACATTTGCGTGATACTTTCGTGCCTGATAATTCAGAGCTTAGCTTAGAAGATTTCTTAGATGAAAATATAGCTGGTGAATATGATGAAGAAGGCATTAATGAAGTTAGCGAAATTGATGAAAATCATATAAAAATCTCAATTTTAGGGCGTGTAAATGTAGGTAAAAGCTCACTTTTAAACGCACTTGTAAATGATGAAAGATGTGTTGTAAGTAGCATTGCAGGAACTACGATTGATCCTGTAAATGAAAGTATTGAATATAATGGAAAAACGCTTGAATTTGTTGATACCGCAGGAATTAGAAGAAGAAGTAAAATTTTAGGTATAGAAAAATACGCTCTAAATCGCACCGAAAAAATGCTAGAAAACTCTCAAATCGCCTTGCTTGTATTAGATGCTGCTGAAGGATTTAACGAGCTTGATGAAAGAATAGCTGGGCTTTTAGGTAAGAATTATTTAGGCGTGATTATAGTTTTAAATAAATGGGATTTATGTGGTAAGAGTGATAAAGAATTTGATGAAGTTTGCAAACATTTAAGGCTTGATAGATTTAAATTCTTAGCCTATGCACCTATTATTAGCGTTTCAGCACTTAGTAAAAAGCGTATTAAAAATCTTTTAGATTTAATCTTAAAAGTGCATTCAAACTACATTCAAAAAATCCAAACTTCAAAATTAAATCAAATCATAGAAGAAGCTTGTCTAGCTCATCCATTGCCACACGATAAAGGTAAACTTGTTAAGATTTATTACGCTACTCAATATAGCGTTGCACCACCAAAAATCGCACTTGTAATGAATAGACCAAAAGCACTTCATTTTTCTTACAAACGCTATTTACAAAATGTATTAAGAAAGCATTATGATTTAAGCGGAGTCCCACTAATCATAGCAGCTCGTAAAAAAGGCGAAAAAGAATTAATTGAAGAGTAATTAGGAAGTTAATTCCTAATTATTCGCTAATTTCTGGCTGAATAGTAATATGATGTATATTAAACTCTTTCTTAAGTAAAGCATTAAGCTTTTGTAAAACACTTTTAAACTCATTTAAATCATCTAAGATTATATGAGCTGTTAGTATATGATAATCTTGAGAGATTGAATGAATGTGTATATCGTGAATATCTT
>NZ_JAHCZC010000080.1:0-8268 GCF_018501135.1 Campylobacter sp. 2018MI13
TTCTTAAGTAAAGCATTAAGCTTTTGTAAAACACTTTTAAACTCATTTAAATCATCTAAGATTATATGAGCTGTTAGTATATGATAATCTTGAGAGATTGAATGAATGTGTATATCGTGAATATCTTTTATATTTAAATCTTGCTTTAATATAAATTCTTTTACTTCACTAATCTCAATGAATGAACTCTCAAGTAAAATATCTAAGCTTTGTTTAAATAATGATATAGACCACTTAGCAATTACTAAAGCTATTATTAAAGCTAGTATTGAATCAATAAAATAAAAATCAGTATAATAAACAATAATCCCACCAATAATAATTGCAACAGAACTAAGTAAATCACTTAGCATATGAATTAGACTTGATTTAATATTTAAATTACTTGTATCAGCTTTCATTAATAATAAAGCACTAATTATATTTGCTGCAAGTCCAAAGCAAGATACTATAAGCATAGTCTTTATATCTATTTTACTTGGGTTTAATAGTTTTTCAATAGCTTCATAGATAATAAATATAGTAAATATAGCTATCATAATAGCATTTATAAAAGCAGCTATTATTTCACTTCTATAATATCCATAAGTTTTTTTACTATCTTGTTTATTAATAAATATTAGTGCAATAAAACTTATTATCAATGCAAAAGCGTGTGTTATCATATGAAGTGCATCACTAATTAATGCTAAAGAATTAGCTAAATACCCATAAATTAATTCAGCAAACATTACTACAAAAGTTACTATAAAGCTTAATAACAATGCTTTTTTATTCTTAGTAAAATCATAAGAATGAGTATGAGAATGGTCGTGGTGTTCTTGTGAGTGATTAGAATTATTATGGGAGTGGTTATGGTGTGAGTGATTACAAGAATGATTGTTTGAATGTTGTTTTATTGGTTTATGAATTAAGTCTTGATAGGTGCAAGTCATTGTTTTTCCTTTAAATTTAGTTTTAGGATAACTTTAATCCTTTTTAATTTTTATGATTATAATTCATATTTAAGTAAATGTAAATTACTTACGAATTTGTAAGTATAAGGAGTTTTTATGCAAATAAATATGAATAATGTAACCTGTCCTTTGCAAATAGCTGCAAATATGATAAATGGAAAATGGAAAAGCATAATCATTTTTCAATTAAGTTTAGGTAATTCTTCTTTATCAAAATTACAAAAAGATATAATTGGAATTAGTCAAAAAATGCTTCTTGAACACCTAAATCAATTAAGAGAAAATGGCTTAGTAGATAAAATAACTTATGATGGCTATCCACTAAAAGTAGAATATTTTTTAACAAATCGTGGAAAGCAAATGTTAAAAGCTATTATTATTTTTCAAGAAATAGGCATTGAAGTTTTAAAAGAAAAGAAATTATTTAATGCTTTAAATGAAAAAAGCTTATCATACATACGAAAAAGTAAGTAATTTACAATTATTTTTAAAAAAGATAATATCTATCCTTTAATTTAAATTAAGGAGATTTTATGAATACAAAAGTTCAATTAATTAGAAGTGCTTGTGTAAAAATCACTATAAATAATGTGTGCTTTTTAATAGACCCTATGTTAGCACCAAAAGGCACTTATGAAGGTTTTGCAAATACTTATAATTCACATTTAAGAAATCCTTTAGTGGATTTGCCATTTAGTTTTGAAGAAATTATAAATGATGTAAATGCTGTAATAATTACTCATAATCATTTAGACCATATAGATGAATATACCTGTAAAAAATTAGATAAAAATATTAAAGTTTTCGTTCAAGATAATCAAGATTATAATTATTTTAAAGATTTAGGATTTAAAAATCTTGAGATTTTAAGCGATACTTTAGAATTTCAAGGAGTAAAACTAACAAAAACTAAAGCAAAACACGGAAGCGAAGAAATATATAAAAACGAAGAATTAGCAAGGCTTTTAGGTGATACTATGGGAGTTATTTTTAGTGCAAAAGATTGCAAAAGTGTTTATTTAATAGGAGATAGTGTTTTAACAAAAGATGTTGAAAATACTTTAAAACAAAATTATGATATTGTTATTGTAAATGCTGGAAATGCTATGGTTTTAGGATTTGATGATAGTATTATTATGAATGAAAACGATATTAAAAATATTGCTAAAATATCAACTAGCAAGATAATAGCCGTTCATTTAGAAGCTATTAATCATTGTATTTTAACTAGAAAAGCTTTAAAAGAATTTGTAAATAAGAATAATTTAAACGATAGAGTTTTAATCCCAGATGATGGGGAAAGCTACATTTTTTAAAGGAGATAAAATGAAAAAATATGAGATTTTTAATGTAAATTGCAATCATTGTATAAATAAGATAAAAAATGCTTTAGAAGAAGATTTTGGGGCAATTAATTTTAGTGATGATTTAAAATATATTTTTATAAATGCGAATAAAGAAGAATTTGAAGATGAGCTTTTAGAATTAGGATTTAGATTAGGTAAATTAGTATGAAAAATATAAGGCTTTTTATTAATGGAATGCATTGTGTAAATTGTGCTAATTCAATCAAACAAGAAGCCTTAAAATTAGGCGTAATAGATGCAAGGGTTGATTTTATCAATAAATTTGGAGAATTTAGTGTAAATGATGATTTTGATAGTGAAAAGCTAATTTTTGCTATCAAAAAACTAGGCTTTGAAGTAAGCTTAGAAAAAATAAATGCAAAAAATACTTACGAAGGCATTAGGCTAATTTTTTTAGCGATTTTTAGTGTTTTAACTTTTATTGATTTTAGCTTTTTATTCTCTTGTGTTTTTGCAAGTTTGGCTATTTTACTTTCGCTTGATTTTTATAAAAGAGTAATATTTCATAAAAGCTATGGAATGGATTTACTTGTAGTGCTTGGAATTAGCATTAATTATTTTTATTCATTTTTTAGTATTCATCATCATTTCTTTTTTGAAAGCACTTTTGTCTGCTTTGTGATTAGGCTTGGAAAATTTATTGAAAATAAAGCAAAAGCTAAAGCAAATTCTTTAATCACACCAAGCAAAATCCCTACAATAACCCTAGCAAACAATAAAATAATAAAAGCAAATCAAATAAATAAAGATGATGAGCTACTTATTAAAAACGGCGAAGAAATCTTAGTAGATGGAATATGTCTCAATGAAGCCTTAATTGATGAGAGCGTTATTAGTGGAGAAAGCTTTAGTCTAAGCAAAAAAATAGGAGAATTAGTTTATGCAGGTAGCATTAATAAGGGCGAATTATTAAAGATAAAAGCAACTAGCACTTATTATGAAAGCTCACTTGAAAAGCTTAAAGATGAAGCAATGAAAGCTAATAATAAGGATTTAAAAGCCTTTAAATTAGTTGATAAGATTAGCAAATATTTTGTATTAATAATTTGTATAATCGCTAGTATTACAGGACTTGCTTGGTATTTTATAGATTCTTCTAAAGTGTTTTTTTATGTTAGTAGTGTGTTGTTAATCTCGTGTCCATGTGCCTTAGGACTTGCAATTCCTATGGTAATAGTAATTTGCATTAATTTATGCTTTAAAGAAGGAATAATTTTAAAAAATCCAGAGCTAATTAACTCAATAAAAGATATAGAATGCTTTGTTTTTGATAAAACAGGCACACTTACAAATTCAGTGCAAAAAATATCGCACGATTTAAGCGAAGCTGATTTTAGGCTAATTGCAAGTATTGAAAATACTCAAAATCACCCAATAGCTAAGAGTATTACGAATAATTTTACTGATTTTTTAGATTTAAATGGAACTTGTGCTTTAAAGGATAATTCTTTAATTTATACTGATGAGAATTTAAAAGTAGAAATAAAACCTTGCGAAAATGAGTTTTTATGTTATAAAAATGATTTATATCTAGGCAAAATTACTCTAGAAAACGAAATTAATGAAAATGCAAAAGAATTAATTAGCTTTTTAAAATCACTCAATAAAAGAATAATAATAATTAGCGGAGATAGTAAAGAAAGAGTAGAAAATCTAGCAAACAAGCTAGAAATTAGCGAATATTATTTTAGAGTTACACCTGAAAATAAAGCTGCGATAATAAAGAATTTAAACGCAAAAAGTGTATTTATTGGGGACGGGGCTAATGATATTAAGGCATTAAGAACGGCTAATTTTGGTATATCATTTAGCAACGCAAATGCAATTGCTAAAAATAAAGCCGATGCAATATTGCTAAAAAATGATTTGATTAAAATCATAAAACTTTTTGAGATTTTTGATAAAGCTTATAGTAAGATTAAGCAAAATTTATTCATATCGTTTTTTTATAATTTCATAGGAATTGCTCTAGCTTGTGGGGTTTTTAGCGAGATTAATTTGCATTTAAATCCTGCACTTTGTGCTATGCTTATGAGTATTTCATCGCTTGTTGTGGTATTTAATTCTTTGCTTTTGTTTAGAAAAAATAATTTATCTAGTTAGTAGTAACTAGATAAATACTAAATACTAAAATTTTTAAAATTCTGCCTTAAGGCTTCCGAGCTTAAAAACGCAACGCTTTGAGCTAGATTAAGCGACCTGCCATAGCTTTTCATAGGTATTAAAAAGGTATTTTCATTACTTAAAATCTCTTTAATTTCAGGCTGTGGCAAACCAAAACTCTCACTTCCAAAAACTATAAAATCTCCTTCATTAAAACTAGCGTTAAAATAAGGATTTTTTGATTTTGTGCTAGCGAATTTCATTTTAGCAATATCATTATTAGCTAAAAAATCCTTTGCATTATCCCAAAAAATCGGCTCAAGTTTATCCCAATAATCAAGACCTGCGTGCATAATCTTTTTACTTGAAAAGTCCAAAAAATGAGGTCCAACAAGATGTAATTTAAAACCTAAGTTATAGCACATTCTACCTATTGTCCCTACATTTCCTGCAATTCTTGGCTCAACTAAAACTATATTAAACATTTTTCATATACTCCTTAATGGCTTTTTCTTCGCATATTAGTGCTTCTTCTTTTGAGCTAATATTCTCATATACGACTTTTATTTTGTCATTATAAATTCCTAATTCTTTAGCTCGTTTTACAATATCCTTATTTAGCCCAAGCCACTCTCTAAGCGGCATTTTAATAGCAATTTTGCATAAATTATAGTCATTTAAATCATTAAAATTTGGCTCTTTTGTTAAAAAGAAAAGCATTTTTTTATAAGGCATAAATTGATAATATATATTAAAATAATCAATAAAATAAAAAAACATTAAAGCAAATCTTTTTTCCTTACAAACTAAATTCTTATTATCTTTAATCTTTTTTAAAACAGCAAAAAATTCATATTTGCTAACACTAAAACCAAAACATTTTTCAAATAAATTTAGTTTATACAAATAATAAAGCCCAATTTCAGGGTATTTTGCTTCAAATAATTTTATTAATTCATTATAAATTCTATCCTTGCTAAGGTTTGAAATATCAATTTTTTTTAGATACCTTAAATCCTTTTTCTTAGTCTTTAGCTTAAATCTAGCAATGAATTGAATAAATCTTAAAAGCCTTAGCGAATCTTCTTTAAATGTAGAATAATTCACTATTCTAATTAGCTTTTTTTTACAATCTTGAATGCCTTTATGTAAGTCTATTATTTCTTGTGTAAAAATATTAATCATTATTGTATTCATACGAAAATCTCTTCTAAGCGAGCCTTTGTATATGCTTTTTTCAACTTTTACACGAAAATCCGTATGTAAATCGCCTGTTTTTTTCTCTGTTCTTGCAAGTGCTAAATCATAATTTGCTTTTTTATATACAAAAAAACTTTTGCCTACACCTAAAGCGTTTAATTCTTTAGCAATCTGCTCCATTTTACTAGGACTTACATCATAAATCTCTATATCATAATCATTTGTATTATTACTTAGATAAATATCTCTAACACAACCACCCACAAAATAAGCTCTTTTTGTGTATTTTGATAAAATTGATTGTATTGTTACAAAAGTCTCATCATCCCAAGGAAGCATTAATTTTTTAAACGCTCTTCAATACTTGCTAGTAAAAATTCAATAAAAGATATTGTTATTTCTAATCTTTTTTGTAAATCTTCTTCATTTTGCTTGGTGTTTAAAGCTTCAAAAAGAACTAAAATTCTTTCTTTAATTTTCAATAAATATTGCTTTTCATAAGTTGATAGCATAGCTGTGCTAGTAGTTTCTTTAGCTCTTTGAATATCTTCAATCTTAGCTATTATCTCTTCTTCGCTACTGACTTCATTTACTGCTTTTACTTCATTTATTTGCTCTTCTTCAGTTTTTTCATATTCTTTTTTAATCTCTTCTGCTGCTACTTGAGATAATCTATCAATCATTTGTGATAATTCTTCATTATTCATATATTTATTAGCCACCTTTTAAACTCATTATATTCTTGTTCGCTTTTAGCATTCATAAAAAAATCATACATTAATAAATTAAGTTCAAGTTTATGCACCTTAGCACCACTTAATCTATAAATACCTTCTTTAGCTGCTTGATTGTTTTTATCACGCTTTAAAATATTTTTATATATTTCAAGGGCTTCTTCTCTTAGCCCTTGTTCTTCATAAATCTTTGCTGCGGTTATTGTTTGCATTAGCAATACTTCGCTACTAATTCGCCCATTTCTTGGGTATTTAATTTAATTTTTGCATTAGCTAAATCAGCACATCCATAGCCTTCGCTTATTACTCTTTTTACTGCGTTTTCTATTTTTAATGCTGATACTTCATCGTTTAATGCAAATCTTAACATCATAGCAGCACTCAAAATTGTAGCAATTGGATTTGCTATGCCTTGACCAGCAATATCAGGAGCACTTCCGTGAATTGGCTCATAAAGTCCAACTTTTCCACCTATACTAGCACTTGCAAGTAATCCGATTGAGCCAACTACCATACTAGCTTCATCACTTAAAATATCTCCAAATAAATTCTCTGTTAAAATCACATCAAATTGCTTTGGATTTTTGATAAGTTGCATAGCAGCATTATCTACATACATATAGCTTAATTCAACTTCAGGATAATTTACAGCTAACTCATCGCAAACTTCTCTCCATAAAGCTGAAGTTTCAAGCACATTAGCCTTATCTACCATACATAATTTTTTGCGGCGTTTCATTGCACTTTCAAAACCAATTTTTGCAATTCTAATTATCTCATCACGAGTATAAACCATTGTATTATAAGCTCTATCTGCTAGTTTTTCTCTAGGTTGTCCAAAATAAATTCCACCCGTTAATTCTCTTACCACAAGTAAATCAACGCCTTTTACAACACTAGCTTTAATAGTGCTAAGCTCTTCAAGCCCATCATATACAAAAGCAGGACGAAGATTTGCAAATACTCCTAAAGCTTTTCTAAGTGCTAATAATCCACTCTCAGGTCTTAAATGGCGTTCTAGCTTATCCCATTTTTCTCCACCAATTGCACCAAATAAAACTGCATTAGAATTTAATGCTACATCAATAGTTTCTTGTGGTAAAGGAACTCCAACAGCATCAATCGCAGCCCCACCCATTAAGCATTCAGTATATTCTAAATCAGGGCGAACTACTTTTAAAACTCTTATAGCTTCATTGATTATTTCAGGGCCTATTCCATCGCCTTTAATTACACAAATTTTATTCATTTTGCAACCTTACTAGCGTATTCAATCAAACCACCTGCATTTAATAATTCTTGCATAAATACAGGGATTGGATTTATTTTATAGCTTTCGTTTTTTGTGATATTTTTAATAATTCCATTTGTAATATCTATATCTAATTCATCATTTTCTGCAATTTTATCAGTATCGTTGCACTCTAATATTAAAAGCCCAGTATTATATGCGTTTCTATAAAAAATTCTCGCATAAGTTTTTGCGATTACACATTTAATATTTGCAGCTTTAATAGCAATTGGTGCGTGCTCACGACTAGAACCACAGCCAAAATTTTCTCCTGCAACTATGCAATCATTTTCTTTAATTTCTTTAAAAAATCCAGGTCTAGCATCTTCCATAACATAACTAGCTAATACTTTTTCATCACTTGTATTTAAATATCTTGCGGCTATGATTAAATCTGTATCTATATTATCGCCAAACTTAAAAACTCTCATTAAAGCTCCTTAAAAATTATAATTAATACCCAACATAAACTTATTAGCAAAATAATCTTTAGCATAATTTAACTTATAATTTATCCCAAGATTAAGCCTATCGTTAAAAGAATAACCTAAACCTAAATTAATATTAGTTAATAGTTTTTTTGAAAAACCATTACTAATATCAATGCTATTTTGATA
>NZ_JAHCZC010000081.1:0-7761 GCF_018501135.1 Campylobacter sp. 2018MI13
CATTTTTAGCATTATAGTTTTAAGATTTAATTTGAAAATATGTTTTTTGAAAGTAAAGGTCTTAACTCATCGTGTCTAATTATTTCTAATTTTAGAAAATGTAGTGTGAAAAAATGTGAAGAAAAATAAAAATATAAAAAATTATGAAAAATTGTTACAAAATTACACTATTAATAATATATAAAATAAGTATAAGGTTTTTATTATTAATTTATAAAAGATAAAAGTAGTAAAAATATAATATTTAAAGCTTTAAAAGAATTTGAAATTCCTTAAAACTTTAAATATATAAAATTATTTAACTTTTTCTACTGCATCAAGTATTGTTTTTTGAGATTTTATATCGTTTATATCAGTTTTAAAATATAATTCAACTCTATTATTTTTGATAGATTCTAAACTATTATTATCAAATCTAGGATTGTTTGCTCCATAGCTTTTGATACTAAGTTTTGATGAATCAACCCCGCTTTTAATAAGTATCTCAAGGACTTCTCTAGCTCTTGCAGTTGCTAAATCAAAACTTGTTAAATAACTATCATCATTATCGCTAAATCCACGAATTTCAAGCTGAACCCCATCTCCTAAGCCTTGCATTATCATTTTAATTCTTTTAAGATATAAAATATCATCACTATTTGCAACTCTAGTTTCATCTTTATTAAATAACAATATTGAAGGAAGTTCCATATAAAATTGGTTTTCTCTTTGATCTAAAATAGCTTTTAGTTTTTCTATACTTTCTTGCTGATTTATATTTTGAGCTTGTAAAGCACGAGATTCTTCGTTATTTGATGGACTATGTTTGCCATCTGTTTTACTCTCTTTTTCTACCACCTGCGTGCTTGGAAAATCAAAAATCTTTACAAATTCTTTCGTTAAAGCCTTTGCTTTATCAGTATTTACCGAAGCAATAGCGTAAAGTGCGATAAATAACGCTAGTAATAATGAGAAAAAGTCTGCTAAAGGAACAGCCCATTTCTCGCATGCTGGTATTGGTGGGCACTTTTTTTTCTTAGACATTATTATTCACCAAATTGTGATTTAGGCACTAAACCATGTGGGAAATATAAAAATAGCTTTTGCTCTAAATCTCTTGGATTTGCACCTTCTGCTATACCAACTACCCCAGCCATCATAAGCTCTTTTTCTACTATTAAATCATGTCCGTTACCTTTGATTTTGTTTCCCCAAGGCACAAACACTCCATAACAACAATAAATCCCTGTAACCGTAGCCGTAAATGCACCCGCAATACCCATCGCCATTGCTTGCGGATTATCAAGTAATTGAAGTGCTAGCATAAGACCGCACACCGCTCCAACAAGTCCGAATGTAGGACAAGACTCACCTACACGACAAAAGAATTCCCTACACTCATCATAATAAGTTTCTGAATGAGAAATATCAAGCTCCATACTTTCTTTTATCTCTTCAACATCTTTACCATCAACCATCATCATCATTGCTGATTTTAAGTAGTGATTATCTATTTCAGCTACTTTTGGTTCAAGTGCTAAAAGCCCATCTTTTCTAGCAATAGAAGCAAATTCTATTAACTGATCGGTTCTTGCTTGAAAATTAACCCCACTACCTTTAAAAACTATTTTAAGCTCTTTAAAAGCTCCTTTTATAAAATATTTATTCGTTCCAACCATAGTAGAGAAAAATGCTGTTGGTAAAACGATTAAAACCGATGAAATATGAATAAGGTGTAATGGGTTACCACCTTCTAAAATATCCCCTACGCAAATAGATGTAAGAGCTAAAACCATTCCTAAGACCGTTGTTAAATCCACATTTTTTCCTTTATTTAAATCTTAAAATATTACATTCATTTAGTTAAAATTTCTTCATTATATACTTTTATGCAATTTTTGCCAGCATTTTTAGCAGCATACACTGCTAAATCGGTTTTTTTCATAAAATCATTAGAATTTGTAATAGTAGTAGGTAAAATTGTAGCCACTCCTATACTAATACTACTTTTCCATCTATCATCTAACTTATTTCCTACTTGAATATTTAAACTTCTAGTAACATTTAAAAGTGTTTTTGCTAGCAACATAGCACCATCAATATCTGTATTTGGTAGTAAAACAAAAAACTCATCTCCACCAAGTCTTGCTAAAACATCATCAGTTCTAATAGTTTCTTTGATTGTTTGCGAAAATTCTCTTAATACCTTATCGCCCATTTCGTGTCCATAAGTGTCATTTACTTCTTTAAAATTATCTAAATCAATCATTAAACCACTTGTAATTAACGAATTTTCTTTAGCTTCATTTAAAATAACTTCTAAAACTTCAAATAAATGTCTTCTATTTGGTAAATTTGTTAATACATCTGTTAAAGCTATGCTTCTTAAAGTTTGATTTGTTGCTGCTAATTCTCTTGTTTTCTCTTTCACTTTTAATTCAAGATTTCTTTTAAGTTCTAATAATTCGCTATTTTTCTTAACTACAACATTTAAAAGATTACTAAGAGCTTTTACTAAAGGTGCTGTTTGCTTATTTTCATTTTGAACTACTATCTCATAAGCCTCTTTAGCTTCAAGACCTTGATTAATTAATTCTATTTGTTTTGCCATATTTTGGTCAATCCCTAAAATATGAAAAGCAAGCCAAGAAATCAAAAACTCTAACAAACTCTTAACAGCTTCTTTATTAGTGCCATCTCCAACATCATCATATAATTGCTTAGTTTGTTCTATAAACATTTTATGACTTAATTTATGCTCTTGAAAAAAATCACTATAAATATTTACATTTTGCATTAGCATTTCTTCTTCTGAAAAATGCTCTTTAGCATAGTTTAAAATACCATTAAAAGCTTCATCTAATTCGTTTTTATTTAAATTCTTTTCGCTTAATTTTAAAGCTAGTTCATTTATTAATTGCACTAAATAATAATGCTGCTTATCAACATTATCAATATTTGTTTCATAGTCTTTATTCCAAGCAAATATTATTTCCATAACCTTTCCCTTTATTTTAATTTATCCCAACTTTTCCCAACACTCAAACTCGTTTTTAGTTTAACTTTTAAACCATAAGCATTTTCCATTATATTTTGAGCTATTTTTGAAAATTCTAATACATATTCATCTTTTACTTCAAAAATTAACTCATCGTGAATTTGCAATATCAATTTTGCATTTTCACTCAAATATGGATAAATCTTAATCATAGCTAATTTAATTAAATCTGCTGCCGAACCTTGCAAAATGCTATTTATACATTCTCTATCGTTTGCATTATTTATCTTAATATCATTTGTATATTTGAAAAATCTTTTCCTACCTAAAAGCGTTTTGATATAACCTAAATCTTTTGTTTGTTTTTTTGTATTTTCAAAATATTCTTTAATCAAACTAAAAGAAGCAAAATATTTTTTAATATAATCACTAGCATCACTATATGGTATTTTTAACTCTTCACTAAGTCTTCTAGCACCCATTCCATAAATTAGACCAAAATTTATGCTTTTTGCATAATTTCTTTTATCTTTATCGCTCGTGCCAAAAATCTCAATAGCAGTTCTTGTATGAATGTCTTCATCAAATAAAAATGCTTTTAATAAATTTTCATCTTGGCTAAAATGAGCCAACATTCTAAGCTCAATTTGAGAATAATCAAGACTAATAAATGAATAACCAGTTTGCGGGATAAAAGCTTCTTTTAAATAACTTGCATATTTGCTTCTAGCAGGGATATTTTGTAGATTTGGATTGTTTGAGCTAAGTCTTCCTGTTGCTGTGCCTGTTTGTAAAAAGTTTGAACGCACTTTGAAATTTTCTTGATTATCTACATTTAACTCAAGCAATGGTAAAACATAGGTGCTAAGGACTTTGCTAGCGGTTCTATATTCTAAAATCAATTCAGCAATAGGATGCTCTATGCTTTGCAAGGCTGCTTCATTGGTTGAGCCTTTATGATTATCAGGTAGTTTTAATTTATCATATAAAATCTCTTTAAGTTGCTTTGGAGAATTTAAATTAAAGCTTAAGCCAACCATATTAAATATCTGATTTTCTAATTCTTTTAAATTAAGCTCTAATATATTTTGAAGATTTAATAATTTTTCTTTATTTAGTGTAATTCCATTATTTTCTAAAGAAATTAAAACTTTAATAAACTCACATTCAAAATCAAATTCTTTTTTGCGTTCATCATCTAAGTTTTTAAAAGCGTGTTCATAAATTGCTTTAGTTATAAACGCATCTTCACTTGCATATTCACAAGCTAATTTGGTATCAATATCGCTAAAATTTTCGCCCTTTTTAACTACTTCTTCATAAGCTAAACAAGTATAATCAAAATACTCCTTAGCAAGATAATCAAGTGAGTATTTAGAACTTGAATCAAGTAGCCAAGCAGCTATCATACTATCTTTAAATTTCTTTGGATATGAAATACCTAAGTCATTTTTCAGCATTTTTAAATCAAATTTTAGATTATGACCTATTATTACTTTTTCAAATATCTTATTTATAGCTTTTATAGCATCTTCTTTAGCAATATTTTTTGCATTTTTATGTAGTATTGGAACATAATAGCTTTTATCTTGATTACAAAACGAAAATCCAACTATCTTATCATCATAATTAAGCCCTGTTGTTTCGGTATCAAACCCAACCTCATCACCTAAATTATCTATAATCTTAAATAATTCTTCTTTATCATCTAATAAGGTTTTTGTATATTTTAAGCTTACTTGTTTTTCTTCTTTTATCTCGTTTTGTTTATCTATAAATTTTAAGAATTTAAATAATTCAAATTCTCTTAATTCATCTTCAATATTATTAAATATATTAATACTTGGCTTACTAGCCTTGCTTAGAAAATCTCCTAAAGGCAAATCATCAACTAATTTTGCTAATTTTTTAGATAAAACTGCATCATCTTTATGTTCGGCTAATTTTTTTTGAGAACTTTTATTGCCTAATACATTTAGATTTTTATATACATTATCAAGGCTATCGTATTCGTTTAATAGTTTTTTAGCAGCAACTGGTCCAATACCAGGAATACCTTTAAAATTATCAGCACTATCGCCTACTAAGGTTAAATAATCAAGCATTTGATAAGGCTTAACTCCAAATTTCTCAATACAAGCTAACTCATTTATAATCTCATAATTCTTACCAATTAGCTCGGTATTATTATCATCAAGCAATTGATAAAGGTCTTTATCGGTTGAATAAATGCTAGTAAATAAGCCTTGTTGCTTAGCAAACTTACTAACACTAGCAATAATATCATCAGCTTCATAATTAGGAATTTCTATTGATAAAAATCCTGATTTTTTAATAAGCTCGATACATACTGGAATTTGCTCTTTTAATTCAGGCTCTAATTCTTTTCTATTAGCCTTATAATCAGGCAAAAGCTCTTTTCTAAATGACCCGCCCGAGCTATCTAGTGCAAAAACTACATAATCACATTCAATTTCTTCAACAATTTTTAACATAAAATTTAATAAACCAAATATCATTCCTATTGGTTTTTCATCTTTTGCACTTTTTAAATTCCTCATCGCATAATAAGAGCGAAATAGCACATTTAAAGTATCTACTACTATTATTTTTTTCATATTTTCTACCTTTGATTTTGCCTTTATGTTATCAAAAGAATAATTAATAAAACTAATAAAAAACTAATTTTCATTTTTAATTTGCTTTAAAGTTTAATTTAATAAATTTCGTGTTTTTTAAAGGAGATTTTATGAAAAAAATTAGCGATTTTATTTCAAAAAATTTAGCTATTTTGGTTTTAGTTTGCACTACTTTTGCTTTGTTTTATCCAAGTATTTCTAATATTATTAAGACAAGTTATGTTAATTATTTGCTTGGAATTATTATGTTTGGAATGGGGCTTAGCGTTAGAGCTAGTGATTTTAAGGAATTATTTTTAAGACCTAAAGATGTGATTATAGGTATTTTTGCACAATTTATAATAATGCCTTTTATAGCTTTTGTTTTGATTTTTGTTTTCAAACTTGATACTGCTTTAGCAATAGGTGTTGCTTTAGTTGGTGCTTGTCCTGGTGGCACTAGCTCAAATGTGATTAGCTACCTAGCAAAAGCTGATGTTGCTTTATCAGTTAGTATTACAAGCTGCACTACGATTTTAGCTCCGATAATTACTCCATTTATTACTTATTTATTAGTTGGAAAAAGCATTGATATTAACGCTATTTCAATGTTTGTTAGCATTATTCAAGTAATAATTATTCCTATTTTATTAGGTGTTTTAGCTCATAAGTTTTTACCTAAAATTACTGAAAAATTACAAGATACTTTGCCACTTATTTCAACCTTTGGAATTGTAGCTATAGTAATGAGCGTAGTTGGTGCGAACGCAACAAAAATCTTAGATAATTTAGGCATTATTTTAGTAGTTGTAATGCTTCATAATGTCTTAGGCTATCTTTTAGGCTTTTTTGCGGGAAAAATCTTTAAACTAGAATTAGCAAAACAAAAAACTCTAGCAATAGAAGTAGGAATGCAAAACTCAGGCTTAGCTGCTTCACTAGCAACTACTCATTTTGCTGCTTATCCTTTAGCTGCTGTTGTGGCTGCTTTATTTAGCGTGTGGCACAATATTTCAGGTGGGATTTTAGCAACAATTTTTAGAAGATTTTAATATTTATAATTCCTATTTTAATTTTAAAATAGGAATTATTTTAAATTAACTTGTAAAACTAAACTAGCTTCTTTTAAATAATCAACAACTTTTTTTAATCGTTTTAAATTCTTCTTCGCTTTTTGGCTTTTCGCCTGTTTTTTCACATTCAGCTAAGTATTTTTCATAGCTTTGAGTTTTTGTTTTAAAAAATGCTTTAAGCTTTTTAAACATTGCTTGTCCTTAATCTTGTATAAGCAAACTTGCTTCTTAATTAACCTCAAGCACAATTAGAATTTAAACGCTCTTTCTCACGCTTTAAAAATTCTTCTTTGCTTAAAGGCTCTTCATTTGGGTATTTTTCCTTATGCTCTTTTAAATAAGCTTCATAATCAGGAATACCACAAGCTGCTTTGAGTTTATCAAAAAATCCCATAGCTTTCTCCTTAAGTTAAAATAAAATCTAAAGATAACATAAAATATTTGCTAATCAATCTCTTTTATGCTCTAATCTAAATTCTCTTGGATTTTGTGGATTTTTACCTTGCCATAATCCTAATTTATTGGCTCTTGCGTATTTTTCATCATCTAAATATTTTTTCGTATAGTTTTGATACGACCACGCACAACCATTTCTTACCATTGCTTTATTTATATCTTCGCCATTAGCATAGACAATACCTACAACCCGTCCATATTTATCTTTGTCTTTAATCTCTAACTTAATATCTTTATTTTTAAGAAAATCACTTAGCATATTTTTACAAAATTGCCCGTATTCTTGAGCGCTTTCTGGTGCATCTATACCATAAAATCTCACTTTGATTTTTTCTCCTTTGCTAAGCAAAACTATAGTATCTCCATCACTTACTTTTTCTAGTGAATACTCTTTAGTAAAAGAAGTAAAATAAGAAAAATTTGCAACTACTAAAAAAACAATTAAAGCAATTATTTGATATTTAAATGGTAATTTTTTTATTAATTGCATTTGTGCTTTTGTTGGTTTTTTCATATTAATCCTTAAAATTATTTTTTATATAATATTATTTTTAAAAGGATTTTACAATGGTTTTTATAAAAGGTTTTATATTAATATTATCATTAATTGTTGCTATCGGAGCTCAAAATATGTTTG
>NZ_JAHCZC010000082.1:0-7740 GCF_018501135.1 Campylobacter sp. 2018MI13
TTTAGAGAAAAAAGGGCTTAAATTGTAAAGGTCATTTAAGAAGTTATATATCGCTTTATAAAATTAACAATATAAAAAATTATTGTAAAATAAGAAAAAAGGATAAAAAATGGTAGCTCAATATACGGAAATACAAAATAAAGAAAATATAAATAAAGATTATATTGAAATAGGCATTGGGCTTAGCTTGGTTGATAATCTTAAAC
This sequence comes from Campylobacter sp. 2018MI13, assembly GCF_018501135.1. Taxonomy (NCBI): domain Bacteria; kingdom Pseudomonadati; phylum Campylobacterota; class Epsilonproteobacteria; order Campylobacterales; family Campylobacteraceae; genus Campylobacter; species Campylobacter sp. 2018MI13. The sequence goes on from NZ_JAHCZC010000082.1 coordinate 207, forward strand.
CATCTGAATATTTTAAACAAACTTTAACAACAGCAAAAACATATCAAGAATTAGAAATTAGCATTAAAACATATTATCAAAATAAAAAACTTGATATTCAACAAATATGTGAAAAAGAATGCGATTTGGTATCTATAAATATTGCTAAGTTTTTAGACAATAATAGCTTTAGATTTTCTCCGATTGCTTTAAAAATTATTCATAAAAATATATTTCAAGATGCTTTTGTTCAAGGGCTTGAAAAATATGTTGGTGTTTTTAGAGATGTAAATATTGCTAAAAATGAAGATATTTTAGGGGGAGATAAAAGCGTAGAATATGTTGATTTTAATGAGATTAGCGATACTCTTGAATATGATTTTGATAAGGAAAAAAAGAAAAATTATCTTCTAATGAGTAAAGAAGAGCAAGTTTTAAATATAGCAAAATTTATAAGTGATATTTGGCAAATTCATCCATTTCGCGAAGGCAATACTAGAACAATCGCTGTTTTTGCAATCAAATATCTACAAAGCAAAGGTTTTGAAGCTAATAATGATATTTTCAAAAACAACTCAAAGTATTTTAGAGACGCATTAGTTTTGGCTAACTATGAGAATATTAAAAATAATATAAAAAGCGATTTTTCGTATTTAGAAAGTTTTTTTAATAAATTTATATTGAATAAACAAGTAGAATTAAAAAAACTACCTTACGATAAAAAATAATCATTTAATAGTAGATAAAGTATCTTTATAAAATAACAATAAGATAAAATTCAAATTAATTTGCTTGAAATTCTAAGGAATTTAAAATAGGAATTTAAATATCTAAATCCTAAGATTTAGATATTTATTAATTACGCTAGAGCTTTTTCTAAAGCGTCAAAATTAGGTAGTTCTGTAATTTCAGCACAAACTTCGCTATAAACTATTTTTCCACCTTTTTGAACAAAAACAGCTCTAGTTGTAAGTCCTTCTAAAGCACCTTCTTGTATTCTACAGCCGTAGTTTTTAACAAATTCGCCGTATCTAAAATCACTAACTGGAATTATATTTTCTAAGCCTTCAGCAGTGCAAAATCTTGCAAAAGCAAAAGGTAAATCCATACTTACAACATAAACTTTCATTCCAAGTTTGTTAGCTTTTACATTAAATTCTCTAGCTTCTTTAGCACATACACCTGTATCAATACTAGGAACGCTTACTATGATAGCGTCTTCATTTAGATTAATTACGCTTAAATCTTTACCTACTACTTTAGTATCTTTAATACTATCTCCTAGCTTAATTGCTTCACTAATTGCAACAGGGCTACCTTTAAAATTAACTTTCATAAAATCTCCTTTTTTAAAAATAAGACAAAATTATTCCTATTTTTGGTTACAAAATGATAACTCAAAATATAAGGAATTTAAAATGTGATTTAATAATACAAAAAATAATATATTTTTACTAGTTTTTTTAAAAAATATAGCTGTTTATTGTCTAAAAATATTTAGTATTCATCGTTTTTTTATTTTAGGAGAAGATTATGAAAAAGATTTTATATTCTGTTTTAACTTTAGGGTTTTTAAGTTCTTATGCTAACGCTTACAATCATACGGGAATTGAGTTTGGCGTGGGAAGTGATAATGTATTAAATTCTAATATTTATTATAAAAATTATAACAATATAGATGATTTAGTATATAGTGCAAATATAAGCGTATCAAAGCAAGAGAATAAAACTTATTATGGTAAGTATAAATATAACATTTATTCATTTGGTGCTTTAGGTGGTTATGCGATTGGCTTACCTTATCAAGAATTAGATGATGCGTTAAATATATTAGCCGGAGCTTATTATTACTCAATAAAGCCAAAATATGATGGTATTTCAAGCTCTACTTTAAATGGATTTGGTATTCAAGCTGGAGTGCATTATTCTGTAAAAATTATTGATAATGTAACAGCAGGTGGAGAAATATTTTTGCATCATGATTTTAAAGATTTAAATAGCACATATATTAGTGCTGGTGTTGAGGGAATTTATGATATTAATGAGAGCTTATATGTAAATGCTAAATTAGGCTATCAAGGTAGAAGTAATTTTTCTAACTCAAATCTATTAGTTGGTATAGGATACAACTTCTAATACATTATGCTTTTAAGATAAAGTCCGCTTGGTTTTGCAAGGGTTCTTGAGTGAATTTCCTTGCAAGCTAATTGTTCTTTTAGCTCTTCTATGCTTAATTTTTTTTCATTTATTTTAAGTAAAAAATCAACCATCAATCTAATCTGACCCCTTAAAAATCCATTAGCAAAAAAGTTCAAAACAACCAAATCTTTATACTTATAAATTCTAGTTTTATAAATAGTTCTAATGCTATTTTTATCATCATCAAGGCTTAAACAAAAATTAGCAAAATCATGCTCTCCTTCATATACTTTTAAAGCGTTTTTTAATAATTGAATATCAATTTCTTTTGCGTAATCACAGCAATATGCTTTATTAAAGGCGTTAAAATAAGGCGAGATTATATATCTATAGCTTCTAAGTTTTGCATCAAATCTAGGTTCAAATTCGCATTCTTTTATATGTTTTATATAAATACCATTTAGAGTATTGTTGAGTTTTTTTAATACAAAATCTTTATTTAATTTATAACTTGAACTAATTCTTGCCACATTACAATTTGCATGAACTCCTTTATCAGTCCTACTAGCAAATATACTAGGCTTAAATACCCCAACACATTTTAAAGCATTATCAAGTGTATTTTGAACGCAAGTTAAATTTGGTTGCTTTGCTGAACCAAAAAATCTTGAACCATCATAGCTTAAGATTAGTTTGTATGTAAATTCTTTAGTATTTTTACACAAATTTTTGCCTTTTTTTATATATTTTTAATTTTTATTTATACAAATTTTTAAAAATTATTATAGAATGAAAGTTTTAACCTTAAAAAACCAAAAAAAGGGCTTATTTTGAATAATACATTTTCTAAAATTGGATTTATTTTAGCAGTTGCTGGTTCTGCTGTTGGACTTGGAAATGCGTGGAAATTCCCTACAATGGTAGGAACTAATGGTGGTTCAGCCTTTGTAATGTTGTTTATTTTGCTTACTTTAGGCGTTGGATTTGTTATATTTTTGTGCGAGTTATATATCGGTAAAGCATCAAGACTTGACCCTGCTAGTGCTTATTATTTTTTAGCACCTAAGTATAAAAAACCTTGGTCTTTAGTAGGCTTTACAATGATTGGGGCTTTATTAATCGTTAGTTTTTATAGTGTGATTATTGGCTGGATAATTTATTATATTTATTATTCACTATCTACTATTTTTAATATAAATACACTTAGCACTCAAATCGCTGATAATAAAGAGCTTTTTATTAATTTAGTGGAAACTAATTTAAGTGCTTTGATAATATGTTTTAGTATAGTGTTTTTTATAGCCTTTTACACGGTGGCAAAAGGTGTTAAAAATGGTATTGAAAAGCTAAATGTATTTATGATGCCAACATTATTTATAATGCTTTTATTAATGCTTTGCTATAGCTTTACTCAAGATGGTTTTAAAGACGCTTTTAATTTCTTATTTATGCCTGATTTTAGCAAGATTAATCAAGATTCTTTTTTAGACGCTTTAGGACTTGCTTGTTTTTCTTTAAGTATTGGAGCAGGTAGCATTATTACTTATTCAGCTAGCTTACCTGAAAGAACTAATTTTGTAAGTTCAACTTTTTATATAATTTTTATAAATCTTTTAATAGGTCTTATGATGGGGCTTATTGTATTTAGTTTTATTTTTGAGTTTAATGCTGACCCTAGTGCACAAGGTCCTGGGCTTATTTTTATTTCTTTGATTTCGCTTTTTGCAAAACTTGGACTTTTAGGCAAAATATTAGCTGTTACATTTTTTATAGCTTTATTTTTTGCAGGGATTACTAGTGCGGTTTCAATGATAGAGCCTTTTGTATTTTATCTAATAAATAAATTCAATTTCTCAAGAATAAAAGCTATTGTTTTAATTGGAGTAGTTGTTTATATTTTAGGGCTTTTATGTATATTTTCAGGCATTGAAGCTTATAAAAATAATTTAACATTTTTTGGAATGAATTTCTTTGATATTTTAGATAATGTTAGCTCAAATATCATTATGCCTTTTGGCTCATTTATGGCTGCAATTTTTGTTGGGTTTTTTATTAGCAAGCAAGATTTAAAAGAAACCTTTATCCCTTATATGGGTGAGCTTGGTTTTAAAATATGGATATTTTTTGCAAGATTTGTTGCACCACTTGCTGTGCTTGTTATTGTGTATTTTAAATTTAAAGGATAAAAATGAGAGAACAATTTTCTAAAATTGGCTTTATTTTAGCGATGGCAGGTTCTGCAGTTGGACTTGGAAATGCGTGGAAATTCCCTACAATGGTAGGAACTAATGGCGGTTCTATTTTTATATTTCTTTATTTGGTTTTAACATTTTTAGTAGCTTTTATGGTTTTTTTAGGAGAGCTTAGTATTGGTAAAATTACTCAAAAAGACGCTGTGAATGCTTTTAGTGATTTAGCAAAATCTAATAAAAAAGCTTGGGGATTTGCAGGATTTTTTATGATAGGAGCTATTTTAATAGTTTGTTTTTATAGCGTTGTAATAGGCTGGATTTTAAAATACATTTATTCTAGTTTTTTTGCTTTACCAAATTCTGTTAGCGAAGCTGGAGATTTATTTGGTAATTTATTGACAAAAGACTTATTATCTCAAATTATTTGCTTTAGCATAGTGTTTTTTATGATTTTTTGGGTTGTTAGTAAAGGAATTAAAAGTGGCATTGAAAAAATGAATGTATGGATGATGCCAAGTTTGTTTATATTATTAATTTTAATGCTTTTATATAGTTTTACTTTTGATGGATTTGTTAAGGCGTTTAGCTTTTTGTTTAAGCCTGATTTTTCTGTTTTATTTGTTGAAGATAAACTTAATATAAAATTAATTTTAGACGCTTTAGGGTTAAGCTTTTTTAGTCTTTCTATGGGTGTTTGCGTAGTTTTAACTTACGCTGCTAGTTTGCCAGAAAATATAAATGTGATTAAATCAACTTTATCAATTATTTTTATAAATATTTTAGTTGGTATTATGATGGGGCTTATTGTATTTACCTTTGTTTTTGAATATGGAGCAAATGCAAGCGAGCAAGGGCCAGGACTTATATTTGTAAGCCTTATGAGTTTATTTTCAAATCTTGGAATTATTGGGAATATACTTGCAATTGCATTTTTTATAGCATTACTATTTGCTGGGCTTACTAGTGCTGTTTCAATGATTGAACCTTTTGCTTTTTATTTAATAAATAAATTTGGAATTTCAAGAAAACTTGCTCTAATTTATATAGGTATTTTTGTTTATATTATGGGGATATTTTGTATATTAGGTTTTAATAATGAATATTCTTCAATTTTTACATTTTTTGATAAAAGTATATTTGATATATTAGATTATTTAACTTCTAATATTTTAATGCCATTATCAGCGATTATTACTTGTATTTTCGTAGGATTTTTCGTAGAAGTGAATAAACTTAAAACTTTATTTATTCCTTATATGGGTGAGTTTGGATTTAAAATATGGTTATTGTTTATAAGATTTATTTGTCCTATTGTAATACTTATAATAATGTTAGAGAATTTAGGTCTAACTAAGTATTTAAAGTCTATGTTTTTTTAAGATATATTTTTAACTAAGACTTATAAAAATTTATTAAAATTTGAAAAAAAGTATAATTTTAAGAATATTTAAAGTTTGGTTTAGTTAGTATTTATATTTCAAACTAAACTCATTTAGCCCCGTTAAAACGGGGTAAATATAAAATATATCTTAAATATACCGCTAGTTAAATTAGTAACTTGAGTAGAAAAGTTACTAATTTTAAAAATTATTTCGCTATTATTTATTTAATTTAATATTTTAAGCTTAAATAAAGGATTATTATGAATGCAAATGTATTAGCTCAAATTCAATCTACATTAAAAACTTTAGGCGTGAAAGCTGATGAAAAAGAAATCTACGAAAAAATCAATGCAAAAAAGTTAAAATTAATATGGCTACATTTTAGCGAATGCACAGGCTGTAGTGAGAGCTTTATTAGAAGTGAGAGTATTGGTCTTGATGATTTGATTTTTGATTTTATAGATTTAATCTATCACGAAACTTACATGGCAGCTAGTGGATTTTTGGCTGAAGATTTATTAGAAATTAAAGAGCCATTTTTATTAGTAGTTGAAGGTGCTATTGCTAGTAATGAGTTTTATACAAGTGGGGCTCCAGCTCACTCTGCTTTACATAAATTAAAAGAATTAACTAATCGTGCAAGTTGTGTTTATGCTGTAGGTTCATGCTCATCTTATGGTGGTATTCAAGCAGCTAAGCCAAATCCTACTAATTCTATTAGTATTGAAGATATTTTAAAAGATGCTGTATTAATTCCTGGTTGTCCTCCAAGTGAGAGCAATATCATTGCTAGTATTTTACATTTTGCGTTTTTTGATAAAGCTCCTACATTAGATGATAATAATCGTCCTGCTTTTGCTTATTCAAAATGCTTACACGATATGTGCGAAAGGAAAATAGCTTTTGAGAGTGGGGAATTTGTTGAAGAATTTGGAGATGAAGCAGCTAAATCGGGTGCTTGTTTGTTTAAAGTAGGGTGTAAAGGACCATATACTTTTAATAATTGTCCTAAGACAAAGTTTAATGCTAAAACTTCTTGGCCGGTTCAAGCAGGGCATGGCTGTATTGCCTGTAGCGAAAGAGATTTTTGGGATAATTATGGCGTTTATGAACAATCACTCGCTAGTTCTTATGCACAAACTAAAAGAGCAAGGTGTTATGATGATTTAGCTAGATTTAATAAGAGCGATGAGGTTGTTGTAAAAGATGATGGGATTTATATTAATAATGAATTATCAGCTTTTTTAGAATTTGAAAGTAAAAATCACGCAGAATTATTAAATAAAAACAAATTAGGTGCTAAGTTATTAGCAAATTATAAAGAAAAATTTGGCTTAAACCTTGAAGGAGATAGCGAGATTTTAAATACTTTTAGTGGTATTTTAATAAGCTCGGCAAATATTTTAGGACTTAAATTAGGCTTAACTGAACTTCTTGATTTAGCTAATAAATATGAAATAGGAATTGCTAGTGGGCTTGATTTTAAATTAGCTAAAAAACCTATTTTAATGGATGTTAGTAAGTCTTTTAGATTGATTTTGATATATCGTTTAGGCGGACTTGATGATATTGCGATTTTGTTTGGTGTTGTTGATAGTATTGCTTCAATGATAGCGAAATCTTTAAAAATGCTAGAGTGTAAGAGTGTAAAGTTTGAAGGAGAATTATTCAAACATCAAATATTAATTGATAGATTAAACTATCACTTAAAAAATTTCTAAGAATTTGAATTAAGAATTTATTTCTTAATTCTTATAAATATTTATCTAAATTATCTTTATATTTTAGGCTTAATCTTAAATAAAGTTCATTTATTTCATTTTTAAATTCTTCGTTTTTATA
>NZ_JAHCZC010000083.1:0-7685 GCF_018501135.1 Campylobacter sp. 2018MI13
TTAATGAATTTAACAATAATCTAGTATTTTTTGAAAAAAGATTTTTTGATAAAAATTCATTTCAATTTATAGATGGAGATGAAATGCAAGTAATGTTATATAACTCATATACTAAGGAAAAAGAAGAGAGAGAATATTATATAGATGGGTGTGGTTATATAATCCCAACATATAAAATAAAATACAATTAAGAAGATATAATGGCAGTAAAACTACAAATAATGTTTAATTATTTATAGTTTTACAAGAATTTAAATCAATAGGATTAAATAAGTTCCATTGTTTGTTTTACTATTGATAATTCTTCGTTAGTTGGAATAACTAAAATTGGGTATTTTGAATCAGCTTTTGCTATATTTCTAGCTACTTTTTCACGCTTAGCATTTTTTTCTTCATCAATGCTAAAGCCAAGATGTGCAAGTTGCTTACAAACCGCAGCTCTCATTAAATCATCATTTTCACCAATACCTGCTGTAAAAATTAGAGCCTTAGCAGGAGTTACTGCAAGGTATGAGCCTATGTATTTTGCAATTCTATAGCAAAACATATCAAATGCTAATTTTGCTTTTTTATCACCATTTTGCATTTTTTCTTCAATTTCACGCATATCATTTGCACCACAAATTCCTAATAAACCACTTTGTTTATTGCAAATTTTATCAAGTTCAGCAATGCTTAAACCTTTGTTATATGCTAAATAAAATAAAGCTCCAGCATCAATATCCCCACATCTAGTTCCCATCATTAATCCTTCAAGTGGAGTAAGACCCATTGAAGTATCAACGCATTTACCATCTTTAATAGCACTAATACTTGCACCATTTCCTAAGTGAGCTGTAATTGCATCTATGTTTTTAATACCTAAGAATTTTTCCGCTTCACGAGTTACAAATTCATGAGATGTTCCATGAAAGCCGTATCTTCTAACACCATCTTCTTCATAATATTTATTAGCTATTGCATAGCGATATGCGATTTCTGGCATTGTTTGATGAAATGCTGTATCAAATACTGCTATATTTTTAACACTTGGAGCAAGATTTATAATTGTTTTAATTCCTGAAATATTTGCAGGATTATGTAAAGGTGCTAATTTTACTAATTCATCTAAAGCTTTTAAACATTTATCATCAACTAATGTTGCTTTAATAAATTTATCTCCACCATGCACCACACGATGACCTACTGCTGCTAATTCATTAAAATCAGTTAAAAGTCCGCTTTTAGCAAATAAATCACGAACTACTTTTAAGCCATCTTCGTGATTATTTATGCCACCTAAATGCTCTAATTCTTTGCCATCAAATTTAATTTTTGCTCTTGAATTGCTTTCTCCAATTTGCTCAACCAAACCACTCGCAACACTATCTTCATTAAAAAATAATTGGAATTTCAGTGAGCTCGAACCTGCATTTAAAACTAATATTTTTTTCATAATTTTTTCCTTTTTTATAATTTATTGTGCTTGAATTGCACTAATTAAGCATGTATTTACAATATCTTCAACCAAACAACCCCTACTTAAATCATTAATAGGTTTATTTAGACCTTGCAAAACAGGACCAACCGCAATAGCCCCTGCACTTCTTTGCACTGCTTTATAAGCTATATTTCCTGCATTTAAATCAGGGAATACAAATACATTTGCCTTTCCTGCTACTTTGCTATCAGGCATTTTTTTACTTGCTGTTGCAATATCTACTGCTGCATCAAATTGTATAGGACCATCATAATTTAATCCTTCATAAGATTTTGCTAATTCGCACGCTTGTTTTACTAAATCAACGCTTACTCCACTACCGCTATTTGCAGTTGAATAAGATAGCATTGCAACTCTTGGTTCAAAACCAAAAGCCTTATAAGTAGCTGCACTAACACTTGCAATTTCGGCTAGATTTTCAGGAGTTGGATTAGGATTTACCGCACAATCAGCAAAATACCAAACCTTATCACTTAAGCACATAAAAAATCCACCACTTACACTCTTAACACCTGGTTTAGTTTTAACTATTTGAAGAGCTGGGCGAATTGTATCAGCAGTTGAACATGCAGCCCCACTAACCATAGCATCAGCGTAGCCTAAATGAACTAGTAAAGTTCCAAAATAATTTCTATCTTTTATAAGTTCTTTTGCTTGTTCAAGGCTCATTCCCTTTGATTTTCTAGCTTCATAAAGTGCATTTGCACATTCATCATCTAATGATGAATTACCTGGATTATAAGTCTTAACATCATCTAAATCTATACCCAAATCACTAGCTTTTTGTGCTATTTCTTTATTGTTTCCTAAGATAATTAATTTAACAGCTTTGCTTTCTAATAAAATACTAGCAGCCTTTAAAATACGCTCATCATTTCCTTCTGGTAAAACTATAGTTTTAATATTTTCTTTAGCCTTGCTCTCTAGCATAACTTCAAATGCCATTGGACTTACATAATCAGGTTTTTTAAGATTTAATAACTCATCTAAGCTTGTATTTTCATTATATAAACTTGCGTATTTATGATGAATTTTAGCAAACTCAAATTTGGTTAAATCATTATCAATTACATAATTTAAATTAAGCTCTTTACTTAGTTTTAGATTTATCCAAAAAGTATCAAGACCACCAAAAACTCCAAAACTAGCAACTAATACAAAATCATATTTAGCTTTTAATTCATTAACTTTAATGATTATGTTTTTATAAAAAGTATTTTCATTTTTCAAATACTCTTTAACGCCTATTGCACTATCGTATAAGTATTCAGTTTTTATATTATGCTCTTTTGATAATTTATTTAAACCACACACCCCGTCTTCACAAGCAAGTGCTTGGAAAACAACAATATTTGAATATTTTTTTGATAATTTTATAGCAAGATTATCTAAACTTTCCCTGCTTTGTTTTTGAAAGTAAATCGCATTCATTGCTACTCCTTCATTGATTAATTTTCGCTAGAGTATATGCCTAAAATATTAATAAATAAGGAAGAAAATATGAAAAAAAATTACATAAAATATTTTGTTTTCCCTTTGTTAATTTCGGGTTGTGGTTTGGCTGATCCGCAAATGGATATGAAAGCTCCAACATATGTAGAGCAAATTGAACCTAAGGCTGATAATAATTTAGGAAGTCCAGGCTCACTTTTTGGAAAAGGCTCTAATCCACTTTTTAGCGATAATAAAGCTATGAATGTAAATGATATAGTTACGATAATTATTAAAGAAGACACAAGCCAAAGTAGTAAAGCTAGTAAAAGCACGAATAAATCTTCTAATGCTAATTTAAATTCCGGAGTTTTTGCAGGATTATTATCAAGTCTTAATAAGTCAGCAGATATTGGCTTTCAAACAAAAAATAATTCAGATTTTAGTGGTAGTGGTCAAGCTAGTAGAAATGAAAAATTTCAAACAACAATTAGTGCTAGAGTAATAAAGGTATTGGCTAATGGAAATTATTTTATTGAAGGAAAAAGACAATTATTAATAAACGGAGAAAAACAAATCGTCCAAATCTCTGGAGTAATTAGACCTTATGATATAACAGGTCAAAACACAATTGAGAGCAAATACATAGCAGACGCTAAAATACTTTATTCAACTCAAGGCGAAATTGATAAAGCTACTAAAAAACCTTGGGGAACAAAAGCAGTTGAAACTATTTGGCCTTTTTAACCTTGATTTAAGGTTAAAAAGACTTTATTTCTTATCATCTTCGTTAATTTTTAATAATAATTTATAAGCCTTATATACATTTGAAATTGCAGCTGCTATTCCAAACGCAAGTCCTACGAAAAATAAAGGCTTATAAATCTTAGCAAGTAAAATTCCTAAACCAACGCCAATTAGCACTGCAACTACAATGCTAATACCTAAGCTTAGATGATTTGCAGCGTCTATTACACTTTTTACTTTTTTAGCTCTTTTATTTTCTTCGTTATGCACGAATAGCCTTTTTGAACGCATTTATAAATATTTCAAATTCTTTATCTTCAAACTTAGAGCAAATAAATGCAGTTTCATAGGTTGATGGTGCAAGATTTACTCCATTTTCTAGCATAATTTTATGAAATCTTGAAAACTTAGCTGTATCACTTGTCTTAGCGTCATCGTAATTTAATGGGTATTTTTCATTAAAGAAAAATCCTAACATTGAACCTATATTTTTAGCTACAAAAGACACTCCTGCACTTTTACTCTCATCTAACATAGCATTAATTGCATTTTTTGCCCATTTATCACATTTTTTATAAATATCATCGTTTAATTGCTCAAGATTTGCAATACCTGCTGCCATTGCAAGTGGATTTCCACTTAGCGTTCCTGCTTGATATACTCCGCCTAGTGGGCTTAGAAGTTGCATAATTTCTTTTTTTGCAGCGTAAGCTCCAACAGGAAGTCCCCCACCAATAACCTTGCCAAAACAAACCATATCAGGCACAACTTTATAAATCTCTAAAGCCCCACCTAAAGCAGCTCTAAAACCACTCATAACTTCATCAAAAATCAAAACGATTTTTAATTCATCGCAAAGCTTTCTAAGGTCTTCTAAAAACTCTTTTTTAGCAGGGACAAAACCCATATTTCCTGCAATTGGTTCAATAATAATCACACCTATTTCACTACCATTACTCTTTGCTATAGCAATTTGCTCTTTTACGCTTTCTATATCATTGTATTTAGCTGTATAAGTATCTTTTACAGCGTTTTTACTAACTCCACTTGAACTTGGAGTATTAAAAGTAGCCAAGCCACTTCCTGCATTTACTAAAAGCATATCAGCGTGTCCGTGATAACAACCATCAAATTTTATAAGCCCATCACGATTAGAATAAGCTCTTGCTAAGCGAATTGCACTCATAGTAGCTTCTGTGCCACTATTTACAAATCTAATTTGCTCTATTGCAGGATATAACGATATAACTTTTTGTGCTAATTTGCTTTCAGCTAATGTAGGAGCACCATAACTTGTGCCATCTTTTGCTGCATTAATAATAGCGTTTGTTACATTTATATCAGCGTGTCCTAAAATGCAAGGTCCATAGCTTTGAACTAAATCAAGGTATTTTTTATCTTCAATATCAATTATATAAGCACCATCGCCCTTTTTTATAAATACAGGCTCACTACCTACACTTTTAAACGCTCTTACAGGAGAATTAACCCCACCTGCTATTAATGTTTGTGCTTGTGCGAAAGCTTCTTTATTTGTCATTTTTTTCTCCTTTTTTCTTGATATATAAGTATAAATTTTTTATTTCTTCATTTGTTAAATAATAATTTGGCATTATATTTTTTGAACTTGTTTTACTAACTAAGGCTTTATAAAAATTCTCATAACTAATATTTTTAATACTAGGGATTATTACTTGAATGGTTTTTCCATTTTCTTTATAAGTAGCAAATATTTGCTCACTTCCATCAAGCCCGTGACATTTATCACAGCCAATTCCCCTTGGGTTTTGATACAAGCTTAATTGATATTCATCTTTGCTTAAAAAATCACTATTAGCATAAACAAATACGCTAAAAACTAATAATATTAATTTTGATTTCATTTTATAATCCGTTGTTTTTAAGGGTTATAATACAATCTTTATTTTTATAAAGGTTACAAATTGATACTAGATGGAAAAAAATTAAGCAAAGAATTATACGCACAATTAAAACTCAAAATTAATGAGCTAAAAACCAAACCTTGCTTAGCTGTAATTTTAGTAGGAGATGATTATGCTAGTGGGGTTTATGTAAGAAGTAAATTAAAAGCTTGTAATGAATTAGGAATAATTAGTAAAGATTATAAGCTAGATAGTAGTATTAGCGAAGAAGAATTATTAAAAATCATAAGAGATTTAAATGATGATGATAGTGTAGATGCTATCTTAGTGCAACTACCTTTACCAAATCATATCAATAAAGACAATATCATAAACGCTATAAATCCTATTAAAGATGTAGATGGTTTTACTCCACTTAATTTAGGTTTAGTTTTAGCGAATTTAAAACCACATTTTTATGCTTGCACCCCGCTTGGAATTGATATTTTAATGAAGCATTATGGTATCTGTGTAAAAGGCAAAAATATTTGCATAATAAACGATAGTATCATAGTAGGTCGCCCACTTGCTGCTATGATGATTAATGAAGGTGCAAGTGTTAGCGTATGCCACAAATATACAAAAAATTTAAAAGAGCATACTTTAAACGCTGATATTTTAATAAGTGCTACAGGTGTAATTCATCTAATAAATGATGATTTTATAAAAAATGGAGCTATTTTAATTGATGTTGGGATTTGCAAAGAAATTGATGGAAAAAAACTATCAGGAGACTATCTTAAGACAAGTAATAAAGCTAGTATGATTACTCCAGTTCCTGGCGGAGTAGGACCTATGACTATTTATGCACTAATGCAAAACACATATGAAGCAAGATTAAAAAAGGAAGAAAATGCAAGAAAATAAAACAAAATGGCAAAAATTAGTTGATTTTTGGAATTCATGGACAGGGACTATTGTATTTGTTCTTGTTTTTATATTTTTCGTAGCTCAAGCTTTTACAATACCAAGTGGCTCTATGAAAAACACACTTTTAGTAGGAGATCATTTATTTGTAAAAAAATTCGCCTACGGGATACCAACTCCTAGAATTCCATTCCTAGAAGTTCCTGTGTTGCCTGATTTTAAAGGCGATGGGCATTTATTAAGCTATGCTAAGCCTAAAAGAGATGATATAGTGGTGTTTTTGTATCCGCACAATACAAAGCTACATTATGTTAAACGCTGCGTTGCTTTAGGAGATGATGAGATAATATTTGCAAATAAGACCCTTTATGTGAGAATGCACGAAGGAGATGAATATATGAGAGCAAATTATCCTGCTAATAAACAAGTGATTTTACAAGGCAAATTATACATAAAAGAGCCTTATACTAAAAAGGGTATTCATTATGATGAAAGAGTGGATTTTGATAAGGTCATAGAATACTTTATGGCTAAGGGTGAGTTTGTAATGAAGCCAATTTATGTTAGTGAATTAAGAAGTGATATTAAAGCGTATTATTATAAGGTGCCTAGCAATGAATACTTTATGATGGGTGATAATCGCGACCACTCAAATGATAGCCGCTTTTGGGGAAGTGTAGATTATAAATATATTGAAGGTAAGCCTTGGTTTGTTTATCTAAGCTGGGATGATGATTATAATATCCGCTGGGAAAGAATGTTTAAAAGCGTTGATACCTTAGAAAACGATGAAAGATATATCCATCACGAAATAAGCGATATTAATTCTCTTGATTAACAAAAATATCTAATTCAAATTCTTGTGATTTGAATTAGAATTTATTTTATAATACATTATATTTTAAAGGTAATTTATATAAAAATTAAAATTATTTAATTGTATTTGAAGACTTTTCACTTAAAATCTTTTCAATTTTCTTTTGTTGTTTTGCTATGTATTTTTCGCCTAGCGATTGTGCTTCTTCTCTAAATTCCATTTCAAATCCGCCTTTACTTATTACAGAATACTTTTGTCTAAACTCTGTATATAAAAAATAAACTGATAAATCATCAACAAAAGGCAATGAAACTAGCTTGGTTTTAGTTTGATATATTGTGTAAGTTTTTAAGTTTTTACCATTTAATAAAAACAATATTAAATAACTTGATAAAATATCTAATATTACAAAAAATATAAG
>NZ_JAHCZC010000084.1:0-7566 GCF_018501135.1 Campylobacter sp. 2018MI13
ACTCAAAAACTATAGCTAGTAATAAATCTATTTATTAATAAAATATTTGAATTATTAAATAATCTTATTTTATAGTATTTTATTATTATTGGAATTTAGGTGCTAGAGTTTTAAAAGTTAGTCTATATAAAAGGATAAAAATGAATGAATTAGAAAAAGTACAAATTAGTTTACCAATAATTTTAGATTTTGTATTCTATAGCGTATTAATGCTAGGAATTGGGTTTTATTTTTGGAAGAAAAATAAAACTTCAGAAGATTATTTTATAGGCGATAAAGGTATGGGTCCTATAGTATCAGCACTTAGTGCTGGAGCGTCTGATATGAGTGGTTGGCTTCTTATGGGATTACCAGGGGCTGTTTTATTATATGGCTTAGGTAAAACTTATATAGCAATAGGGCTTAGTATTGGTGCTTTAATTAATTGGATGTTTGTTGCTAAAAGGCTTAGAATTTATACTGATGTTAGAAAAGATTGTATAACTATTCCTGATTATTTTGAGACTAGATTTAGCGATGATAGTCATACCTTAAGAATAATTTGTGCTATTGTGATTTTAATATTTTTTACTATTTATATATCTAGTGGTTTAGTAGCTGGTGGAAAGCTTTTTGAAGAATTATTTTCAGTTAAATACGAACAAGCAGTAATTACAGGAACTATATTAATAGTTGTTTATACTTTCGTTGGCGGATATAAGGCAGTTTGTTGGACTGATTTGATACAAGGCTTATTGATGATGGGAGCTTTAATTATTGTTCCATTGGTTATGATTAATGAAATAGGCGGATTTAGCGAAGCTATTAATATAATAATTAAGCTTGGAGAAGAAAGTCAAAAAGATTATATTTCTATGAGTAAAAATCTAACTTTAGTAGGGATAATTAGTTCTTTAGCTTGGGGACTTGGGTATTTTGGTCAGCCACACATAATAGTAAGGTTTATATCTATAAAAAGCACAAAAGACATTCCAATTGCTACTTTTGTAGGTATTTCTTGGATGGTAATTAGTTTAATTGGAGCTATTTTAATAGGATTTATTGGTATAGCTTATTTATATAAGTTTAATATAGACTTATTAGATAAGGATAGAATTTTTATAGTAACTAGCCAATTATTATTTAATCCTTGGATTTCTGGAATTTTATTAAGTGCGATTTTAGCAGCGATTATGAGCACAGCTAGTTCGCAATTATTAGTATCTAGCTCAACTTTAGCAGAAGATTTTTATAGAAAAATTTTTAATAAAGGTGCTCCTGCTAAGATAGTAATGAGAGTTTCAAGACTTAGTGTTTTGGTTGTTGCTATTGTTGCTTTTATAATTTCTGCTGATAAAAATACTAGTATTATTGATATTGTTGGATATGCTTGGGCTGGTTTTGGTGCTTCTTTTGGTAGTGTGATAATTTTTTCTTTATTTTGGAAAAATATGAGTAGATTAGGTGCGATTTTAGGTATGAGTTTTGGTGCTTTAGGAGTGATTTTATGGGAGCATATTGATTATTTTAATATTGCAAAAGAAGGTATATTTGAACTTTATTCAATAATACCAGGATTTTTACTAGCTTCAGTATTTATAATAATAGGCTCAATGATACAGCCAGTAAGACAAGGAACAAAAAAAGCTTATGATGATATGCTAACTAAATTAAAGCTCTAAAAATTAGAGCTTTATTATCTTTAGTTTAAAACCTTTTTGATATGATTTAAAAAATTTTCAAGGATATAAAAATGGATATAAGAAAAGAATTTTTAGAGTTTTTTGCTAGTAAAGGTCATGAAATTACCCCATCAAGCCCACTTGTGCCTGATGATGCGACTTTGCTTTTTGCAAATGCAGGAATGGTTCCTTTTAAGAGTATTTTTACAGGTGAAGTGCCACGCCCAAATCCACCTAGAAAAACAAGCTGTCAAACTTGTATTCGTGCAGGTGGAAAGCACAATGACTTAGATAATGTTGGTTATACTGCAAGGCATCATACATTTTTTGAAATGTTAGGAAATTTCTCTTTTGGTGATTATTTTAAAGAACAAGCAATTGCTTATGCTTGGGAATTTGTAACTGAGGTTATAAAATTACCGAAAGATAGGCTTTATGTAACCGTTCATGAAAACGATGATGAAGCTTATAATATGTGGCAAAAACACATTGCAAAAGAACGCATTTATAAATTTGGAGATAAAGATAATTTTTGGCAAATGGGTGATACTGGCCCATGTGGTCCTTGTAGTGAGATTTTTTACGACCAAGGTGAAGAAAATTTTAAAAGTGATGAAGATTATATGGGTGGAGATGGAGATAGATTCCTTGAGATTTGGAATTTAGTTTTTATGCAGTTTGAAAAACACCCTGATGGAACTATGACAAAACTACCAAAACCTAGCATTGATACAGGTATGGGACTTGAGCGTGTAAGTGCTATTAAAGAAGGAAAATTTAGCAATTTTGATAGCTCATTATTTATGCCAATAATTGAAAAAATCGCAAGTTTAGCAAACCTAAAATATGAATATAAAAGTGGAGCTAGTTTTAGAGTAATTGCTGATCATATTCGTTCAGCTACATTTTTACTAGCTCAAGGCGTAACATTTGATAAAGAAGGTAGAGGATATGTCTTACGCCGTATCGTAAGAAGAGCTTTAAGACACGGATATTTACTAGGATTTAAAAGTGCATTTATGTATAAATTAGTAGATATTGTTTGTGAATTAATGGGAGAGCATTATACATATTTAAATGAGAAAAAATCTTTTGTAAAAGAGCAATTATTAAGTGAAGAAGAGAGATTTTTAAATACTATTGAAAAAGGTATGCAAATCTTTAATGATGAATTAAACAATACTAAAGATATTTTTAGTGGAGAAGTTGCGTTTAAATTATATGATACTTATGGCTTTCCACTTGATTTAACTCTTGATATGTTAAGAGAAAAAAATCTTAAAATTGATGAAGACAAATTCAATGAACTAATGGCTAAACAAAGAGAATTAGCTAAAGCAAATTGGAAAGGTAGTGGGGATAAAGCAACTCACGGAGATTTTAAAGAATTATTAGATAAATTCGGTCTAAATGAGTTCGTTGGATATGAAAACACTGAAATTAAAGCAAAATTATTAGCTGCTTTAGATGAAGAATTTAAAATTGGAATTAAAAGCAAAAAAGCTTGGCTAATGTTTGATAAAACTCCGCTTTATGCAACAAGTGGTGGGCAAAATTACGATTTAGGTAGTATTTATAAAAATGATAAATTAGTTGCAAATGTGCTTGAAGTTGAGAAATTTTTTGATATTAATTTAGCTTTAGTTGAAATTGTAGGTGATTTTAATGTAAATGATGAATTATTAATCAAAATTGATACCGAAAGAAGAGCAGAAATCGCAAGACATCATAGTGCTACTCACTTGCTTCATTATGCGTTAAGAAAGGTTTTAGGAGAAAATGCAACTCAAGCAGGTTCATTTGTAGATTTTAATAGAATTAGATTTGATTTTAATTTTACCCGTGCATTAAACGAAGATGAGCTAAAGCAAATTAGTGATATTGTAAATGATATGATTTATAAAGCTACAAATTCAAATATTCAAATAACTGATATTGAAAGTGCAAAAAAATGTGGTGCAATGGCGCTTTTTGATACAAAATATGGCGATAAAGTAAGGGTATTAACTTTAGGAGATAGCATTGAGCTTTGTGGTGGAACTCATGTTAGTAATACTTCAGTAATTGGCGATTTTATAATATTAAAAGAAAGCGGAGTAAGTGCTGGTGTTAGAAGAATTGAAGCAATAGCAAGTAAGGCTGCTAAAGAATACTCAAGGAATTTGATTGCGGAATTTGAAAATATCAAAAAAAGTCTAAAAACAAATGATATTTTAAAGAGTTTTGAGAATTTAAAAAATGAAATAAAAGAACTAAAAGATGCTTTAAAAAATGGTGCTAATAATTTAAATAGCGAGATTATTAACGGCGTTAATGTTTGCGTTAGTGAATATAACGGGCTTGATATTAAATCTGGTATAGATGAGTTTAAAAATAAATTTGATAAAGCTGTTATTGTTTTAATCACTTGCAAAGACGATAAAGTAAGCATTGCGGTTGGCTCAAAAAATACTAGCGTTAAGGCTGGAAATTTAGCTAAGATTGTAGCTCAATTTTTAGGCGGAAATGGCGGCGGTAGAGATGATTTTGCTACTGCTGGTGCAAAAGATATTAGTAAAATCAACGAAGCTTTAGCTTTAGCAAAAGACGAAATCAAGAAGGTAATATGCTAGGGCTTGATAGCTTAGTTTTACCTTATATACATTTATTAGCCGGTATTTGCTTTATTGGTCTTCATTTAGGCATTAGAGCAAATGCTGGTTTTTATTTATGTGAAGATGAAGAGAATTTACAAAAAGCACTAAGGATATTAAAAAAGCAGCTTTATGCGTTTTTTGTTTTAATGGCTGTTATGGCTTTTAGTGCTATATATGTAATGATTAATAATAGTTCTGACCCATTGTTTAATACTTTAGCATCTACGCAATGGTCGCTTTATGCTTTTGCTACTTTAAATTTATTATATATTTATTATCAATTTATTTTATGTGAGAAAGAAAAAGAAAATAAATTATTAGTTTGTAATGAAAAAATAGCTTTAATTGTTTATTATTTTATCCCGTTAAATATTTTGATTTCTTGTATTGGTGTGCTATTTGCTTTACTCATTAGCACTATGATTTAAGGAGATTTTTTGAAATACATTATTTATTTTATAGCTGTTTGTGGAATTTTAGGCTGTGTTGTTTTAGGATATTTTTTAAATGTTGTTGAAAATAAAGATATTGATTATAAGGAATTTGATTTAGACCTTACAACTCAATTTTATGATAGAAATGGCACTTTACTTGCAAATGTTTTTAACGAAAATAGAGCTTATGCTAGATTTGAAGAAATTCCACCAAGACTAATTGAAGCATTAATTGCTATTGAAGATACGAGTTTTTTTGAACACGAAGGAATTAATATTGATGCTATTTTTAGAGCAATTATTAAAGATATTCAAAAAGGTCGCTTAGCAGAAGGTGCTTCAACTCTTACTCAACAACTTGTGAAAAATCATTATTTAACAAGTGAAAAAAGTATTAAAAGAAAAATAAATGAAGCAATAATTAGTTATGAAATTGAAAAAAATCTAACAAAAGAACAAATATTAGAAAGATATTTAAACTTTATATTTTTAGGGCATGGATATTATGGTATTAAAACAGCTGCTGCTGGGTATTTTCATAAGGAATTAAACGAACTTAGCCTTAAAGAAATGGCTATGCTAGTTGGCTTACCAAAAGCTCCTAGCACATATGATCCTACAAAAAGAATTGATTTATCGCTTTCAAGAGCTAATGCGGTTTTAAAAAGAATGTATGATTTAGGCTGGATTAGTGAAGCTGAATATAAACAAAATGTAGCTTTAAAACCGATTGTTTATGATGAGAGTTTAACTCAAAATAAAGCTCCTTATGTAATAGATGAAGCTATTAGACAATTACAAGCTATGGGAATTGAAGACATTAAAACAGGTGGTTATAGAGTTGAACTTAGTGTTGATTTGAATACTCAAAAAATAGCTGAAGAAGCTATTAAGTTTGGATATGATGAACTTATCAAAAGAGATAAAGATATAGATTTAAATCAAATAAATGGAGCTATGATAGTTACAGAGCCTAGTAGTGGGGATATTTTAGCTTTAGTTGGTGGGGTTGATTATTATAAAAGTAATTTTAATCGTGCTACTATGAGTAATCGTCAAGTGGGTTCAAGCTTTAAGCCATTTGTATATCTTACAGCTTTAAATCTTGGCTATTCACCTGCTAGCGAGATTGCTGATATTGCAAGAGTGTTTGAAACTCGTGATGCACAGGGTAAGAAAATGATTTGGAAGCCTAAAAATTATGGAAAAGATTTTAATGGTTTAATCACTCTTAAAGAAGCACTTACAAAAAGTAGAAACCTAGCTACAATTAACTTATTACTTGATACTAGCCTTAGTTTTGTTCATCAAACAATTACTAAATTTGGTTTTACAAATGTTCCACAAGATTTATCAATAGGATTAGGTTCTTTTGGTGTTAGTCCTTATAATTACGCTGAACTTTATAGCATTATTTCAAATTATGGAACAAAACAACCTATTAGATTGATTACAAAAGTTACTGATAAATTTGGTAATGAAATTGAGTTAAAAACCAAAGAAGCAGAAGAATTTGTAAAACCTGAACAAGCTTATTTAATGATTGATATGATGAAAAATGTTGTCGCAGCCGGAACTGGTGGTGCAGCAAGAATTGCAGGACTTGAAGTAGCTGGAAAAACAGGGACATCAAATAAAAGTATAGACGCTTGGTTTGTAGGTTTTACGCCTAGTATTCAAGTAATAACTTGGTATGGTAATGATAATAATAAGCCTATGAAATATTACGAAGGTGGTGCTAGAACGGCTGCTCCTGTATTTAGATATTTTATGCAAAAATATTTAGCAGAAAATCCAAATATTAAAAGAACTTTTGATATACCAAAAGGCGTTGAAAAAAGAGTAATTGATGGTAAAACTTGGTTTTATACAGATAAATCACCTTTACCAAAAGCAAGCAGAAATGACATATTAAAACAACAAGAAGAAGATGGATTAATGTTTTAAGGAGATTAAATGAATATTTATAATAAACATATAAGAAGTTGCTTAAAAAGAAAGCATGAATTTTTATCATTATTTGAACCAAAGCCAAAGGATATAAATCCTTGGGCTTTTATAAGAGCATATAATGAAATAGAAACTATTAATATTACCTTAAATACAATAGTTGGGGGGGGGTATTACAAGAGGAATTCTAGGCTATCACTTAGATGAATTTGGTAAAGATGATGGAACTAGTGAAGTAATTAAACAATTTTGCAAAAATAATCCAAATTTTACTCCTTTAGAGTATCCTTACAAAGTAATTCCTGCAGGGAAAGAAAAATATAAACAAAAAATATCAAAAGAATTTAGACTTGATACTTATTATAATTTTGTGCTTAATAAAATTCCACTTAATAATTGGTTGATTAAAATTGATTGTGACCATATTTATAATGAGATTGCATTAAGTAAAGCCTTGTTACAGCCAAAAAACATTATTGATAGTATTTATTTGCCTGCTCTTAATATGCATTATAGTGATGGTAAATTATATTTTTTAAAGAATTTTTATAAAGTAGGAGATGATCATTGGGTATTAAACAAAGATAAGTATACCCATTTTTATATGGATTATAATCAAGGTTATGAGTCTTTGTATTCTTTAAATAAATGGAAAAAAGCAGAAAATATAATAAGTCTTCATTTTCCGTTAATGAAAAAATCTCGTATTCATTTAGCTACTAAAGATAATTTAATTCCTTATGATGAATTTGATTTTTCACAATTAAAAATGACAGAGATTGATAAAGAATTTATTTTAAACAAAGAAAAAATTTTAAGTTATTTTAATTCCTAAGTATTTTAAATTCTAATTCAATTTAAAATCTAGTATTAATTATATATTAC
>NZ_JAHCZC010000085.1:0-7423 GCF_018501135.1 Campylobacter sp. 2018MI13
AATCAATATTTTTTTGATATATATTGAAAAATACTACAAAAGTTAATTCAGCAATCAATATTAAAATACAAGCGATATTAAAAATAACTCTTGATAAAACCTTACCTAGTGTTGAAATAATACAATAAACACTTGCTATATATCCACAATATTGCATATCAAATCTAATACCTTGAAATATAGAAGTAAAAAAATCACTCAAAGTAAAATCATAATGTGACAATAAAAATCCAAATCTAAATAATAAACAAAGAATTACAAAAATAAAATAAGTTAAAAATGAGCGGACAACTACATTCATTTAAACACCTTTCATATTTAAAAGCCAAAAAGTCTAGCAAAATAACCTAAAAATAAGCAAAAATTAATAAAATGGCAAAAAACACTAATTTAAGGATTATTTATGAGCGATTTTTACAATCCAAAAGAAATTGAAAAAGATTATTATGAATTTTGTAAACAAAAAGGCTATTTTGAAATAGATGGAAATAAAAACATTCAAGAAAATGGCAAAAACTTTGCAATTATGATGCCACCGCCAAATGTTACAGGTGTTTTACATATAGGACACGCACTTACTTTTACACTTCAAGACATTATTACAAGATATAAAAGAATGGATGGCTTTAAGGTGCTTTATCAACCAGGCTTAGATCACGCAGGCATTGCCACTCAAAATGTAGTTGAAAAGCAACTTTTAGCAAAAGGGATTAAAAAAGAAGAGCTAGGGCGTGAAAAGTTCATAGAAAAAGTATGGGAATGGAAAGAGCAAAGCGGTGGAGCTATAGTTAAGCAAATGCAAGCACTAGGCATTACTCCTGCCTTTTCAAGACTTCGTTTTACTATGGATGAAGGGCTTCAAAATGCTGTTAAAAAAGCTTTTGTGGACCTTTATAATAAAGGCTTAATAGAGCAAAATAACAGAATGATAAACTGGTGCACAAAAGATGGAGCATTAAGTGATATTGAGGTTGAATATGAAGAAAATAAAGGCAAACTTTATCATATAAGATATTTTTTAAATGATAAGGATTATTTAGTAGTTGCAACTACTAGACCTGAGACTTATTTTGGCGATACTGCCGTAATGATAAATCCAGAAGATGAAAGATATAAGCACTTAGTTGGTAAAGAAGTTACGCTGCCTATTATAAATCGTAAAATAAAAATCATAGCTGATAGCCATGTTGATATGAGCTTTGGAACAGGAATTGTAAAAGTAACACCAGCTCACGATAATAATGACTATGAAGTAGGACTTAGACATAATTTAGAGTTTTTAACTATTTTTGATGAAAATGGAATTTTAAACGAGCATTGTGCTGAGTTTAAAGGACTTGAAAGACTTGAGGCTAGAAAAATAGTAGTTGATAAACTAAACGAATTAGGCTTTATTGAAAAAATTGAAGACTATATAAATCAAGTTGGACATTGTTATCGTTGTAAAAATATCGTTGAGCCGTATATTTCTAAACAATGGTTTGTAAAAACCGACATTGCAACAAAAGTTATAGAAAAAGTAAATAATGGTGATGCTAAGTTTTATCCAGCTCATTGGATAAATAGCTTTAATGCTTGGTTAAGAGAATTACGCCCTTGGTGTATCAGCAGACAACTTTGGTGGGGACATCAAATTCCTGTTTATTATTGTGATGAGTGCGAACATATTCATGTAAGTGAGAGAAAGGTAGAAAAATGCGAAAAATGTGGCTGTGATAGTATCACTCAAGATAAAGATGTACTTGATACTTGGTTTAGCTCGGGGCTTTGGGCATTTTCAACTCTAGGTTATAACAATGGCGATTTTGGTAAAGGCACTTTATGGAATGAAAGCGATATAAAAGACTTTTATCCAAATTCGCTTTTAATTACAGGCTTTGATATATTATTTTTCTGGGTATGCAGAATGTTATTTCAAAGTGAAAATGAGCTAGGCGAAATCCCATTTAAAGACATTTATCTTCACGCACTTGTAAAAGATGAAAACGGACAAAAAATGAGTAAGAGTAAAGGCAATGTAATTGACCCACTTGATAGCATTGATAAATATAGTGCTGACATTTTACGCTTTACTTTAGCACTTTTAGCCGTTCAAGGAAGAGATATTAGAATGAGTGAAGATAGAATGATTTTAGTTCGTAACTTCACAAATAAGCTTTATAATGCGGTAAATTTCTTACTACTTAAAGGTAAGGATTATAAGATACTAGGTAGCTATAAAACAACACTAGGTATTTATATGAACGCAGAATTTCAAAAATGCGTAAATGAAACTCGCAAAAACTTAGATGAATATAGATTTAATGATGCTGCTATGAATATTTATAAGTTTTTATGGGATGAGTTTTGTGATTATGGAATTGAGTTTAGCAAGGCTGATGAGAGTAGTATAGATGAGCTTGCTAGTGTGTTTTTAAATGCTATGAAATTGCTTAGTCCATTTATGCCATTTATTAGTGATTATTTATATCATAAATTAGGCAGCACAAGTATTTTTGAAAACGGCTCAATTATGGTAGAAAAATATCCTAAAATAAATGAGATTTCAACCACTGAAGAGCAAATTATCAAAAACTACGAGCTTTGTAAAGAGGCGATTAATAGCCTAAGAAGTATCAAAAAAACAGCAAATATTACTGATAAAAACGCTCCAGCACAAATTATAAGTGAGCATAAATTTGATGAATATTATCTAAAACTTATAGCAAAATTAGCTAAAGTTGGGGATTTAGAGCAAAGCGAAAATGTAAAAGAAAGTTTTAGCGTAAATGTAAGCACGAACCTAAAAACCGCTATTTTTATAGATAGCAAAGCACTTGATGAAATGAAAGCTAAGTTAGAAAATAGATATAAAAAAGTTCTAGCAGAATACGAAAAGCTAAACAAAATGCTAAGTAATGAAAAATTCGTAGCTAACGCACCAGCACAAGTTGTAGAACAAAACAAAATTGCTATGCAAAAAGCTGAAAACGAATTAAATGAAATAAAAGCTGAATTAAATAACATAGGATAAATTATGAATGAATATATCTTAAAAATCACTTGCCCTGATAAAAAAGGACTTGTGGCTATTATCTCAAATGAGATTTATAAGGCGGGATTTAATATAGAAAGTAATAATGAATTTGTAAATAGCGATACAAATTCTTTTTATTTTCTAGCGATTTTAAGCTCAAGTGAAAGTGTAAAAGATGATTTTATAAATAATTTAAAACAGATTTTAACAGACGCACAAATCACATTTAGCCCAAAAAGAAAGAAAAACATAATAATCCTAGCGTCAAAAGAACTTCATTGTTTAGGTGATTTGCTACTTGCAAACTATGAAGATGAACTAAATGCGAATATATTAAAAGTTATGGCAAATCACGATTTAAGCGATTTTGTGAAGAGATTTGATATAGATTTTAGCCTAATTGATACTAGCAAAGATAAAGAACTTTACGAGCAAGATATAATTCAAGAGATTAAAAAATACAATGTTGATTATATAGTATTAGCAAAATATATGCGGATTTTAAGCCCAAATTTTGTAAATACTTTTAAAGATAAAATCATCAATATTCATCATTCTTTTTTACCTGCATTTATCGGTGCAAATCCATATCTACAAGCTTATGAGCGTGGAGTTAAAATCATAGGAGCAAGTGCGCATTTTGTAACGGATAATTTAGATGAAGGACCTATCATTTTTCAAGACATAGTTAGAGTAAATCACACTTATAATTCAAAAGATTTAAGAAAAGCAGGTAAAAAAATAGAAACTCTAGTGCTAAGAAATGCCCTTGAAAAAGTGTTTGATGATAAAGTATTTATTGCAGGTAATAAAACAATTATATTTTAAAAAATTTTGAAAATACAATTAGGGTTTAAGTTTTTAAACCTTAATTTTATTAAACTCCTTAGCTTATTAAACACATATAATAATTTTTGATTAGTTTTAAAATTATGCTAATTTTTACGATTTTAAATTCTTTTAATCTAAACTTTTTTATCATATAAATTCTCACCATTTTTATAAGCTAAAAATATAGCTAATAAATCTCTTTCATCTTTAATATTTTGAATATTAATTTTACTAAGTATTTCTTCCATACTTTCACGAGTGCTTGTGCCTTTTACTTCTATTGGTTTAAACTCATCTTTTTTAAGCTCTTCGCTAGTTTCTTCTATATTATCTTTTAGATTTTCTTGCTTAAGCTCGTTTATACGCTTTAAGTATTTTTTCTTAAATTCATCTACACTAATATCACTTGCAAAAAGTTCTTTAATCTCATAATCATAATTAGCAGTGTAATCGTTATTTAAGGCATTTTCTTTTAAAAATGACTTAATATCCTTTGCCTCATCATCGTTTTGAAAAAGCTTAGAAATAAACATCTCAGGATGAAGCCTAGCATAACCAAAATCTCGCATATAAACATAAAATATAGAAATATCACTAATATTTGTCGATGCATTATTGTTACTTATATTATTGTTTTCTTGACTATCATTTTTACCTTTAAATAAAGCGATATTACTTAATTCTTTTAAGTATTTATTCTCTTCTTCTGGTGTTTTTGCTTTTTGATAATCTTTATAAGCGTCATTCCAATTTCTTAGATTTAAATCATTAAAATTAATTTTCATTTTTTACTCTTTTGATAAAAATTAAGATTTTTAAATTCTTTTATTTCAAACCCTTTTATCATATAAATTCTCGCCATTTTTATAGGCTAAAAATATAGCTAATAAATCTCTTTCATCTTTGATATTTTGAATATTAATTTTGCTTAAAATATCTTCCATACTTTCACGAGTGCTTGTGCCTTTTACTTCTATGGCTTCGAATGGTTTTTTTATCTTTAGTTTGTTCTTCTTTTTCTTCTTGTTTAATTTCTTCTTTAGATTGCGATATTTTTAAATCTTCATCTGTATTAGAAAAAATACTTTTCATTAATTTATTTTTTTCTTCATCATTTATGCTATCTGAAGTTAATTTATCTAAATTTTTAAAAAGTTTATTTAGAGTTTTTACTAATTCTTCTGGATCAATGTCTGGAGTATTTTCCCATTCTATTTTTCTTTGTTCTACAATATCAGGGTCTAATGCTCCAAATAAAGCTAGATTAAGTATTTCACTTTTATCTAAATTTCTATCATTAAAAGGATTATAAGTCGGATCGTTTTCTAGCTTTTGCTGAGCTAGTTTAAGATATTCTAAACTAGCCTTTCCATCTTCATAATAAGGTTTATTAACTTTGCTTTGATTATTCATATAAGTATTTGAAAAATTATTTACTCCATTAACCATCATAACAAATCCTT
The DNA here is from genome assembly GCF_018501135.1 of Campylobacter sp. 2018MI13. Taxonomy (NCBI): domain Bacteria; kingdom Pseudomonadati; phylum Campylobacterota; class Epsilonproteobacteria; order Campylobacterales; family Campylobacteraceae; genus Campylobacter; species Campylobacter sp. 2018MI13. Next base: position 5,311 of record NZ_JAHCZC010000085.1, read on the forward strand.
ATACTTTCATATCAAATAAACTTATATTTTTTTGGCTGTATTTTAAAGCCGCTTGTAAAAACTCTTCAAATGTTTCATAACTATCTATATCTTTAGGAGCTTTTAGATTTTTACCACTTAGCATTTCATAAGCTAGTTTTTCATACCAATTTAGTATTTTTTTATATTCTTTTGCTAGTTCTTCACTTCTTGCTCTTTTAAAATCTTGTGATAATCTATTTGCTTCATCAGCTAAGTATTTTGGCATTTTTGAAATATCGCTTTGAGTTATTAAACCTTTTGCTACCATAGAATTAAGTGGTTTTGCGACATTTTGTGCGAATTCTTTATAATCTACAAATCTATCCCCGCCACTCATCTTGCCCCAATAAGTTCTCTCGCCTTCTACTAAAAAATGATTATTTCTTAATACGGCTATTAATATTCCACCACGACTTACATCTCCTTGATTGTTTTTATAATTATCGCCTTTAGCGTCCCATAAAATAGAATAACCTTGAGAAAAACTATCGCTATGCACGGGAAACATATCCATTTTGCCATCACCATCATAATGAAATAGTGTATCAGCACCCTTTATTCTTTGAAAATCTCGTGCATGAATATTCTTATCATTATAATCTTCAAAATTATATCTAGTTTGTAAAATCTTGCCTACACTAAAGGTACTATTATCTATCTCAAACCCACATGGCAAATTGTTAATATCTTCTTTACTAAAAAATTCTTTAGAGTTTAAAAAATCTTCACTTACAACTTGGCTTAAGACTTTATAAGCATTTCCAACGCTTTTTGCTATATCAATTTCCATAAATCTTTTACCTATTATATGAGCTTTATTGTTTTGTTCTACTAAAGATTTTAAACTATCGCTGTGGATTTTATAATTATCCGGAATACCTGCGGCTTTATTAAAATCACTTGTAAAAAAGCCATCTTTATCAACTCCGTATCCTAAAACAACTCCTACCTTTTTATCATCTGCTTTATTATCTACTTTTTTAATCTCGTTATTTGTTTCTTTTTTGCTTATATTGGTTATTTGATATGTTGAATAAGAATTTATTTTCATAATTATTCCTTTATTTTAAATTCTTTTATCATATAAATTCTTGCTATCTTTATATGCCATTAAAATAGCTAATAAATCTCTTTCATCTTTTACTTTGCGTGGGTCAATCTTACTTAAAATCTCTTCCATACTTTCACGAGTGCTAGAGCCTTTTACTTCTATGGGTTTTCTTTTTATATTCTCATCTTTTTCGGAATTTTCTTGTGAATATTTCTCTCCAAAATTTTTTTCATAACCATTTTGCTCTTTGTATAAATCAACTTCTATTTTTAAAGCCAAATAACCGATTTTAAATTCATCTAAATCATCAAGAGCAAATAAATCCATAAGCCTATCCATAAAGCCACCGCTCCCACAAAAAACATCTCCTAGCTTTATATTGCCTTGAGAAAATCTGCTTAGATAAAACTCAGGCACGCTAGTATCTCCAAAATTTGTATCATTAGTAGCAAATCTAACGCCCACAATCTCGTTTTGCTTTAAAAACTCTAAAAGTTTTAAATCGTTTTTAATAAATGCTTGATTATAAATATTATTAGCTTTTGTATTTATTTGTAAAGCGTCTAACTTAGAAAGAGCCTTTTTGTCATCGTTTTCGTTGAAAAATGCAGGGTGTAAAGAATTAATCACTTTTACCATTTCTTCAGCTCCGACACTCTTGCCCGTTTCTATCCAGTATTCTCGCTCTTTTTTATTCATTCCATAAAAAAGCATACCTTCCATAAACTCGCTTTCAAGCATAGCGTGAAGCTCTGGATGCTTAGATTTATTTACACCCAAAAGTATTCTTTGTGTATTATTTGGCTCATAAGTTCCACATTCATCTTGTGGAACATCTTTTAATAAATTCATAACTTGCTCTTTTATATTATCTTTAGGAGTTTGAGTGGTTGGAATTTGATTTTTAATATTTGTTTGATAATTTATATAATTGTTATTTGTTATTTGCATTTTAAACCCCCGTTATTTTTCTATATCGGTAGGTTTAAAAAAATATTAATAGATATTTAATTTATATCTGAACTCTTTTATAAAATTTTT
>NZ_JAHCZC010000086.1:0-7361 GCF_018501135.1 Campylobacter sp. 2018MI13
CAACAAAAGGTAAAAAAGCTATATAAAAAATTAGATTTTTTTAAAAAATTAATGGAATTTAGAATTAAAAAATATAAAAGTTTTTTTATAAAAAAAGGCGTAAATATTGATTATATAATAGAAGGGCACTTTCATCAAGGAGATGAGTATTGCTTAGAAAATATAAAATACAAGAATTTAGAAGCTTTTGCAAATGACCGAAGTTTTTTTATACTAGAATATGACTTTATAAAAAAATATAACTTACCCAGAAAGGAGTAAATATGGCAGAAGATAAAGTCTTAAAGGCTGATTCTAATGAAATGGAACTTGTAGATTTTCGTATCTATAAACAAGGACAACATAAAGTCTATGAAGGAATTTATGGAGTTAATGTTGCTAAAGTTAAAGAAATCATAAAAATACCTGCACTTACAGAATTACCAGGTGTTCCTGAATATATTGAAGGAGTATTTGATTTAAGAGGAGTTGTAATTCCTGTAATAAATTTAGCTAAATGGATGAATATAATTGAGCCAAAAGATATGGTATTAAAACCTAGAATTATTATTGCTGAATTTTCAAATATTATGATAGGTTTTATAGTTCATGAAGCAAAAAGAATTAGAAGAATTAATGCAAGTGATATTAGAGGTTCTGATTTTTCAACAAATACAGGCGGATTTGATAAAAGTCAAATAACAGGAATTGCTAAGATTGAAAATGATGAAGTTTTATTAATCTTAGACCTTGAAAGAATTGTTGAAGAGCTTGGAATTTACTCTCCAAAAATTGATATAGAAGAAAAAGAAATCAAAAAAATGACAGGAACAGCAGTTGTATTAGATGATAGCTCAACTGCTAGAAAATTAGTTCGCGATGCACTTGATAAAATGGGCTTTAAAGTAATTGAAGCAAAAGATGGTGTAGATGGACTTAATAAAATGAATGAACTTTATGAAGCATACAAAGGTGATATTGCTAATCAAGTAAAAGTTATTATTAGTGATGTTGAAATGCCACAAATGGACGGATTTCACTTCGCTTCAAGAGTTAGAGAAGATATTAGATTTAAAGGTATTCCAATTATCTTCAACTCATCTTTAAGTAATGAATTTTCAACTCTTAAGAGTAAAGATGTAGGTGGAGATGCCTTTTTAACCAAATTTGATGCTAATGTATTTTACAAAGAAGTATCAAGAGTAATTGAATCATATATTAAAAAGTAAGGAGCGTAGATATGGAAGATATGCAAGAGATATTAGAAGACTTCTTAGTAGAAGCTTTTGAATTAATTGAACAAATAGATCACGATTTAGTTGAGCTTGAGAGTAATCCTGAAGATTTAGAATTGCTAAACCGCATTTTCCGTGTTGCTCACACTGTTAAAGGAAGTTCAAGCTTTTTAAACTTTGATGTTTTAACAAAACTAACTCATCATATGGAAGATGTTTTAAACAAAGCTCGTCACGGAGAATTGCTAATAACTCCTGATATTATGGATGTTGTGCTTGAATCAATTGATATGATGAAAGACTTATTACATTGTATTAAAGATAATGGCAATGATACAGCAATAAATATGGATATTAGCTCAATTTGTAGCCGTCTAACTGCAATTAGCGAGGGTAAAATTTTAAGCGAAGTTAAGGCTGAGCCAAAAAGTTTAGATGAGAAAATTGAAGAATTAATTGAAAAAGATTCAAATAGTAATGAAGAAGAAGTAGATGTAAATTCTTTAAGTGCTGATGAAGTAGAAGCTGAAATTGAAAGATTATTAAAACAAAGAAAAGCTGAAGATAAAGCAAGAAGAGAAGAGAAAAAACAACAAGAAGCAGTGGTAGAAACTAAAAAAGTTGAAAAAGTAGTTGAAACACCTGTTGAAAAACCAGTAGAAAAAATCTCTGAAAGAGCTAGTGAAAAACAAGATACAAAAGAAGCTAGAAATGCAAAACAAGCACCTGTAGCTGCTGATAAAGGCAACTCATCAAATATGGAGCAAACTATTAGGGTTGAAGTAAAAAGACTTGATAACCTAATGAACTTAATAGGCGAACTTGTATTGGGTAAAAATAGACTTTTAAAAATCTATGATGATGTTGAAGAAAGATATGAAGGCGAAAAATTCATAGAAGAATTAAATCAAGTTGTAAATCAATTAAGCGTAGTAACAACTGATATTCAACTAGCTGTAATGAAAACAAGAATGCAACCAATTGCAAAAGTATTTAACAAATTCCCAAGGGTTGTTAGAGATTTAAGCCGTGATTTAGGAAAACAAATTGAGCTTGAACTTGAAGGTGAAGAAACAGAACTTGATAAATCAATCGTAGAAGAAATAGGCGATCCTATTATGCATATGATTAGAAATTCTTGCGATCACGGAGTTGAATCAGCAGAAGATAGAATAGCAGCAGGCAAACCAGAAAGAGGAACGGTTCAGTTAAAAGCATACAATGAAGGAAATCACATAGTAATTGAAATAGCTGATGATGGTAAAGGACTTAATGCTGAAGTATTAAAAACTAAAGGTATTGAAAAAGGAATTATTAGCGAAAGAGAAGCTGATAATATGAGCGATAAAGAAGCTTATGGTCTTATATTTAAACCAGGATTTTCAACTGCTAAACAAGTAACAAATGTAAGTGGTCGCGGTGTTGGAATGGATGTTGTTAAAACAAACATTGATAAGCTAAATGGTATTATTGAAGTAGATAGCGAGTTAGGAAAAGGAACGGTTATAAAACTAAAAATCCCATTAACACTAGCTATCATTCAATCACTACTTGTAAAAACTCAAGAAGAATTCTATGCAATTCCACTTGCTAGTGTTCTTGAAACGGTAAGAGTTGCTATTGATGATATTTATACAATTGAAGGCAAAAATGTTTTAAGACTTAGAGATGAAGTTTTATCACTTGTAAGACTTAGTGATTTATTTGGAGTAAAACAAGTACTTGAAAATAGCGAACAAGCTTATGTAGTTGTTGTCGGTGCAGCAGCTTCTAAACTTGGAATTATAGTAGATACTTTAATAGGTCAAGAAGAAGTTGTAATTAAATCTATGGGATATTATTTACAAAATATCACAGGAATTGCAGGCTCAACCATTCGTGGAGATGGTAATGTTACATTAATAGTTGATGTTGGTGCAATGATGGATATGGCAAAAGATGTTAAAGTGGATATTAAAGCTAATAACGACACAGGTTCAAAAGTTTCAAAAGATAAGCCAAGTGATTATGTAGTTTTAGCGGTTGATGATTCTCAAATTGATAGAGGAATTATGAAAAAAGCATTAGAACCGCTTGGAATTAAAGTAATTGAAGCAAGCAATGGTGTAGAAGCTTTAAATATAATTAAAAGCGGAGAGCATTCAATAGATGGAATGCTAATTGATATTGAAATGCCAAGAATGGATGGTTACACACTAGCAGCAGAAATTAGAAAATATGCAAAATATAGAAATCTACCACTAATTGCTGTTACAAGTAGAACTAGCAAGAGTGATAGACTAAGAGGCGTAGAAGTAGGAATGACTGAGTATATTACAAAGCCTTATTCTTATGAATATTTAGAAAATGTAGTAAGAAAGAATTTAAAATTAGGATAATGTAATGGAAAGATTAAATCAAGTTTTAAATAGACAACAAGAACAAGTTAAAGGTGCTTCTGGTAGAGATGTAAAAGAAGAACAAATTAGACAATTAGTAGGATTTATGATTGATGAAGAAGAATATGCAATTCCAATTCTAAGCATACAAGAAATCATAAAGCCTATTGAATACACTAGAGTTCCTAGCGTTCCTGATTATGTATTAGGAGTATTCAATATGCGTGGTAATGTAATTCCATTAATTGACCTTGCAAAGCGTTTTGGCTTGGGTAGTTCAAAACATACTCAACATACAAGATATATAGTTTTAAAAGGTGAAGAAGGAAATATCGGTTTTGTTATTGATAAATTAACAGAAGCTATCAAAATTAAAGAAAGCAATATTGACCAACCACCTGAAACTTTACTTAAAGAAAAAGGTATGATTGATGGAATTGGCAAACAAGAAAATAGTATTTTAACTATATTAAAAGTTGAAGCTTTAATGAAAAGGGATTTTTAATGAGTAGATATAGCATTTGGTGTGATTTTATTGAAAATAGTTTTTTAGATAGTGAATTTTTACAAATGCTAGCTAGTGGCACTATAAATGGTGCTACTAGTAATCCTAGTATATTTAAAAATGCAATTACTACTTCAGTATATTATAAAGAAAGAATTAAGCAATTAAATATAAAAAATAAAGAAGAATTATTTTTAACTCTAGCCTTAGAAGACATTAAAAAAGCAGCTATTAAAATGAGCCATTTATATGCAAAAGATAACAATAATGGTTTTATTAGTTTTGAAATAAATCCACTAAATAGCAATAATGCAGGTCTTAGTATTGCAGAAGGTTTAAAGATTGCTAATTTAATAAATATGCCAAATTTAATGATAAAAGTGCCGGCAACTAATGCAGGATATGAAGTTATGAATACATTGGCAAGTTATGGAATTAGCATAAATGCTACACTGATTTTTTCTTACGAACAAGCAAAAAAATGTAATGATGCAATAGCACAAGGTATGAAAAAGTATAAAGCAAAAAATCCTAATGGAATAATTAATAAAGGTGTAGTTAGTATTTTTGTAAGCAGAGTTGATAGCTTATTAAATAATAGATTTAGCGTTAAAAACCAAATAGGAATTCAAAACGCAATTTATTCAGCATCTAAAGTTGGTAGTGAAAATATAAGAGCTTTATTTGCAAGTACAGGAACAAAAAGTAATGATTTAAGTAAAGATTATTATTTAAAAGAACTAGAATTTAATAACACTATAAATACAGCTCCAATTAATGCTATAAATGCCTATAAACCTAGTAAAACTATAAAGAATTTAAATCAAGAAATAATTTCAAATTCAAAAGATTTTATATTCTCAACTATAAACGAAATTGAGTATAATGCCGCTTGCAAAAAACTTTTAGAAGATGGATTAATCCAATTTGAAAAAGCATATATAGATATTTTAGAAAGTCTTTAAAGGTTATTAATGGAAATAGATTTAGAAAATATTCGTTGGGAATTAAGAGATAATTTAGATGGTTGGTTAAATACCTTAATTGAAGTTGGTGGAAGTGATTTGCACCTTAGCTCAAACCTAAATCCAAAAGGTAGAGTAAATGGAGAAATTAGCGAAATAGCACCTGATATTATATCAAGAGAAGATATGTTAGATTTATGTAAAGCCCTAACAAGGGGAGATTTTACAAGATTTGTAGATAATAAAAATATAGACTTCTCTTATGAGCCTAAAAATAAAGATAAATTTAAATACAAAGGCTCTTTTCGTGTGAATTTATTTTTTACAATGAATGGACCTAGTGCTGTTTTTAGAACAATCCCTGATACTATGCCAAGTTTTGAAGCATTAAAACTGCCAGAAGTTATTAAAGATATAACAACAACAGAAACAAGGGGATTAATATTAGTTACTGGACCAACTGGTAGTGGTAAAACGACTACACTTGCTTCAATCATTGAATATATCAATCAAAACTACCATAGACATATTATCACTATTGAAGACCCAATTGAATTTAAATATAAACCTGCAAAATCAATAGTAAATCAAAGAGCTATAGGACAAGATGCTTTAAGCTTTCAAGATGCACTAAGAGCAGCTTTAAGAGAAGACCCTGATATTATTCTAGTAGGTGAGATGAGAGATTTAGAAACCATTGAAGTAGCAATGCACGCAGCAGAAACAGGACACTTAGTTTTAAGCACACTTCACACAATTAATGCACAAGAAACATTAAATAGGGTTTTAGGAATGTTCCCTAAAGAAGAGCAAAACAGAATTAGAAGTTCATTTTCTGGAGTATTAAAGGCTGTTATTTCTCAAAGATTATGTAAAACCACAGATGGAAAAAGAACAGCTGCTATTGAAGTTTTAAGAGGAAATGAGCGTATAAAAAGACTTATTTTAGAAGGTAGAGAAAACTCAATAGGCGATGTATTAAAAGAAGGCACAATGAAAATGCAAAGTTTTGACCAACATTTGCTAATGCTATATAAATCAGGAAGAATTACAGAAGAAGAAGCGTATGATAAAGCAAGTAATGCAAATGACTTGAAAGTATTAATTGATGGTTATAAATTTGGAGAAGCTAAAAAATCATCATCTAATGTAAGCACTGGTTTTCAATTTAAACTTGCTTCTCAAGAAGAATAATATTTTTATTAAACTTTTTATAGTATTATTCACACTTATTTTTTTTGAAAGGACATTTTATGTTAGAAGGACAAATTAGACAGAGTATTGGTAGAAAGTCAGCTAAAGCTGCTAGACAAGATGGTATGCTAATTGCTAATATCTATGGCAAAGGCGTTGAAAATATCCATGCGGTATTTAAAACAAACGAATTTATTAAAGAAGTTCGTAAAAAAGACGGATTAATTTTCCCTGTTAGTGTTGATGGTAAAACTTATGAAGTTGTAATTGTTGATTATCAACACCATCCAGTAACTAGCGAAATTAAGCACGTTGATTTAAAAATAGCACTAAAAGGTGTTGAGAGCTTTTATATGGTTCCAGTAAAAGTTGTAGGAACTGCAAAAGGTCTTAAAAATAAAGGTGTATTAATTCAATCAAAACGCCGCTTAAAAGTAAAATGTAAAGCAGAAAATTTACCTAATTTCTTTGAATTAGATGTAACTGATTTAGATGTTGGTGATGCTTTATTAGTAAGAGATATTAAAGTTGCTGATAATGTAAAAATTATTGACGCTGGTCGTGTAGCTGTTGTTGGAGTTGAAAAAGCTAGATGATTTTAGTAGTAGGCTTAGGAAATCCTGGCGAGAAATATGCAAATACTCGCCACAACCTAGGCTTTATGTTAATTGATAAATTACTTAACTCTTCTTACACTAAACAAAGTTTAAACTGTAATGGAGAACTTTATAAAAAACAAAATATATTACTACTTAAACCACTAACCTACATGAATAATTCAGGGGAAAGTGTAAAGAAGGTTGTAGATTTTTATAAACCAGAAAGAATAATTGTATGCCACGATGAAATGGATATAAATTTTTCTAAGCTAAAAATTAAAAAAGGTGGTAGTTCTGGTGGTCATAATGGATTAAAATCCATAGATAACTTTATAGGTAATGATTATGAAAGAATTAGATTAGGAATTGGAAAACCTGATTTAAAATATGAAGTTATTAATTATGTTCTTGACAATTTTAATGAAAATGAAAAAAAAGAATTAGAAAACTTCTTAAATTATTCAAAAGACGCTTTAGAATATCTTTTAGACAATGATATATTAAAG